>JAZSAR010000158.1:0-8934 GCA_045601965.1 Clostridia bacterium | reverse complement strand
AACATCGGGAATTTTCACAAGTCCCAAATTTGAAAGGTTAAGACAGGATGTTACTTCACCCACACTGTCATATACCGCCTTCATCACTATATTTTTTATCGGAAGGGGCACAAGTCTTAAAAAGAGGTTTTTCTCGTCCTTCACATTTGCAGCAATAACAGCGCCCATATGCTTTTTTGTGACTTCTGTCCCCAGTTTGTGATAAATCACCTTTATGATTTCATCTATGGTATAATCTCCGTGCCTCGGGTCAATTTCCGGGATTGTGTACATAGCAAAGTTTCTTAAGGTTTTGCTTTCGAAAAGACTTCTTAAATTTATGGGAATCAGAAGCTTTACGGGCTTTTGTTTTTTTCTTTCCGGATTTTTTTCAAGCTGCATATCAGAAAGAGCCTTCATCAATACCGCACTTAAAAATATTGTGGCGGTGGTGTTATATTCGTGGGCTTTTTCCAAAACCTTGCCCACAGGAAGCTTAAAACAGGTAAGATTAAGATAGCCTCCCGCTTCTGCCTCCCCTTTTATACGCCACGCCACGCTTTCCTTTCGTGCCATAGGAACATTTCCCGCATATTTCGGGAAGGAGTCTTCCGTCTCTTCAGCAGGCGGGATAATTTTTCTCTCAACAATTCCGTCCTCCAAAGGGATTTTTATGCCGTATTTTTGCTCCAGGTATTCTGCCACAAGGTTTTTCAGAAACACAAGCGCACCTGTTCCGTCGGTTAAGGAATGGAAATATTCCACCGCAATTCTGTTTTTATATACAATCACACGGAAAGCACACCTGCGCATTTCCTTTTTACTCATAAAGGTTAAAGGATAGCTATATTCCTCCATAATTTCGGGCATCTCATCAAGCTCCTGAAGGTAGTACCAGAAGGCGCCTTTCCTCAGCCTTGCACATATGGTGGGAAACCTTTTTACAATTACTTTTATGGCCGATGAAAGCACTTCTTTATCAATTTCTTCTGTCAGCGTTGCCGACTGACGGTAAACATTGCTCCAGTTTTTTCTCCGTACCGCGGGGTAAATTTTCGCCGCATTGTCAAGCTTTACCCAGCCAAGAGCTTTCTTTTTATCCTTTTCCACACCTTCACCTCCGATATCTTTTTAAGCTGAATGTTGCAGTCTTTCGCTGTTACATCTTCTTTATCTTTCTTTTGTCCGCTATAACTATGAACTTCATACCTTCCGTTATCAAAGCATCAGGATCTGCCGCTATATCAATATTCCTGCCTGCCTTGAGCGCAATTACGTTTACGGAATATTTTTTTCTCAGTTCCAGCTCACGCAAAGTTTTACCGATCCACTCTTCCCTGGGATTAATCTCCAGCACGGAAATATTTTCGGATATCTCGGCAATGTCCAGAAATCCCGAACTCAATATGTTTTTTGCAAGGCGTATTCCGGATTCATTTTCGGGAAACACCACTTCGTCCGCACCTATCTTTTCCAGAATGGTCTTCTGCATAGATTCCGCACATTTTACAATTACCCTTTTAACTCCCGCTTCCTTACAGAGCATTGTTGCCATTACTGTTGCTTCAAAATTACCGGCTATTGCAATTATCACCACATCAAAATCGGCTATTCCAAGCTGCTCAATAACTCCCGGCACTGTTATATCCGCACATTTGCAAAGCGGAATTTCGCCTGCCAGTTCATCCACAAGTTTTCTGTTTCTGTCTACTGCGAGCACTGCTGCTCCGTTATCGAGAAGCTCTTTCGCAACAGCTCTTCCATATCTTCCAAGACCAAAAACCGCATAGCTTTTATTAATACTCATATCAAAACTCCTTATCCGATACTTATTTCTTCAACCGGATTTGCCACCCGGTTTTCTTCGCACTTGTCGCTGCTCAACGCAAAGGCAAGAGAAATCGGCCCTACTCTTCCGAAGTACATCGTCATAATTATTATCATCTTACATACTTCGTTCAGACCTGCTGTTAAATTTCTCGTAAGACCTACCGTCGCCGTTGCACTTACCGTTTCATAAAGTACATCAAGAACATTTCCGCCGCCTGCTGCCAGAACAAGAACCGTAGACATCACCATTATAAGAAACGATGATGTGAAAACCGAAACAGCTTTTTTTATTGAATCGTAAGAAATTTGTCTTCCGAAAACATCCACGGTACGTTTGTTTTTGATTGTGGACAAAAATGTAAGAATTAAAACAAACGCCGTTACCGTTTTAATTCCTCCGGCCGTACCCGCAGGCGAGCCGCCCACAAACATCAGAATCATTGAAACAAAAGCCGAAGATTCACTAAGATTTTCCTGCATCACCGTTGCAAAGCCTGCCGTTCTGGTTGTCACGGACTGAAACAAGGATGCCATAATTTTTTCACCCAGGGAATAATCCTTCATGGTGAGAGGATTGTTATATTCAAATATGAAAATCAAAATTGCACCAACTGCAATTAAAAATGCCGTAACAGAAAGGGTGATTTTCGTGTGCAGACTTAAAAATCCGCTCTTTTTCTTCCGTTTGTTTTGTATTGCCCTTTCCATATCAAACCACACAATAAATCCGATACCTCCTGCGATAATCAGAAGCATTGTCGTGATATTCACCGTAGGATTGTGAACATAATTGCAAAGGCTGTTTTCTGCCACTATATCCATTCCCGCATTGCAGAAGGCGGACACCGAATTGAAAACGGACATCCATATCCCTTTTGCCCCGAATTCAGGAATAAATACCGTCATATAAGAAAATGCCCCGAGCGCTTCAACAATAAACGTGAAGAATATCGCTTTACGTACAAATTTTTGAATCCCCGAAAGGGATGTGAGATTAAACGAATCACTTATCAAAATTCTTTCCTCTATATCAAGCTTTTTCCCCATAATCATCATAAAGCCCGCAAATACGGTTATAAATCCCAGCCCTCCGATTTGTATAAGCAAAAGAATTACCGCCTGTCCGAAAACACTCCAGGCACTTACTGTGGGAAGTGTCACAAGTCCGGTAACGCAGGTTGCGGTTGTTGCCGTAAAAAGTGCATCAATATAGCTTACCTCAACCCCTTTGGCATGGCTTATGGGCAGACTTAAAAGAAGGCTTCCTATAATGATAATTCCCAAAAAGCCCATAAGAATAATTTTTGCTGACGACATTTTTTTCTTTCTTTTCATACTTTTCCTCTTGATAAATTTAATTGTTTCCACAATCCGCAGAATATTTCTCAGGGTTAATCAGGCAAGTCATATGCCCGAACCCGATTTTCCGTCTTTTGCGTGAGAAGGACTTTTCTTTCAGTCCATCAATTCCTCAGGTTAACAGAATATATATAACTTCATTTTATTTTACCATAAAAGTGCAAAAACCGCAAGACTTTTGTCTTGCGGTCTTAAGATTATTTAGTTATTGTAATTTCTCTTGTTTCGCCGTTCCAGGAAACCTTATAGCCAAGCTGTTCGGATACGAAGCGAAGCGGAATAAAGGTTCTTGAATCGCGGATTTTCGGTGCAACCGTCAAGGTGTATCTCACTTCACCGTAAAGAGAATCGTCAACATAAACCAAAGGATCCTGAATCCTCATTCTGATATCGCCGTTTTCTGTTGAAAGGGTAATTTTCTCTTCTTCCCCGTTCCAGGAAACACTTGCGCCCATTTCCTCAAGTAACCCTCTTAAGGGAATTAAGGTTGTGCCGCTTGTTCCGTAGATAAAAGGTGCAACGTCCAGAACTTTTTCATAAGAATCCCCGCCCTTTTCAACCTTTATGGTTTTATCGTCAATCTTAAGGACATATTTTTCCCTTGATGCTTCCTCTGCCGCAATTTTATCGGCATAGGTCTGGAAAAAGTTAAGTTCTGCACAGGCAAACTTTTTATAGTTACCGGTGTAAATTTCAAAATCCCAGTATCTTGCAATAACGGTTTCATCAAGATTGATTACTTTTGTATCAAGCGATGCGTCCTTTCCCGAAGCATCACTTTCTTCTGCATATACAAGCTCTAAATTATCCTTGTCGTTTCCGGCATAAATTGCAAAGTCAATCCATATACCGTGTTTATCGGGTGTTTGTCTCGGCATATAGGAAATTGCGGAAACCGCCTGGGGAGATTTCATATCAACAGAGAGTACGGCAGGACCCAAAAAACTCGATTCCGCCTGCCAGAAGGAGTTTGTTCCGCCGTCAAAAATTATGCCGGGATCGTGGCCTGCCCATACCTCGCAGTTATCCTCAACGGAGAAGTTTGCTCTGTCAAGGGCATAGAGCTTATTTTTCTCCTCAAATTCCTTATATTCAGAAAGACTCTTTTCTGAAAGCTCATCCTTCATGGGAAGAAAATCAATTTCCGCTGCTGTACCAACCGAGCCGTCAACCTCCGTTATTATAAGCTTAAGCCTTTTTACCTTAAGGTTTGCAACGAAGTTATTGGTCTTAAAGGTGTTATCCCCGTTCATTTTAAGGTCGGTAAGGTGGATAAATTCATCCTCGTCGGAAACTGCCCCGTAAACGCTCATTCCGGTTATGTGACCGCCACCGGACTTTCTCGGCTGATAGGTTATACCCGAAAATGTTACAACCTCGGGGAATTTTATATTAAATTCATAGGGAGGCGGCTCCTTCCAGGTTACAACGCCGCTTTCTGCTGTATACTTTGAATGCCAGAAGGAATCAGCTGAACCGTCAAATGCCGCCTTTGCATTATTTCCGGATGCAACAAAGCTTGAAACAGTAATTTCCCATTTGCTTTTATCCTTTAATGCACCAAGGCGTTTATTTAACGCTTCTTCGGCACCGCCCTTTTCTTCACCGGTCTGGGTGTTATAGGTTTTATTTACAAGAGGCTCTGCCAAAGCAGAAATTGTTGTAGCATTTCCTTTGGCGGCAAAAAGGTCAAACTCCGCCATTGTGCCGTAGCCCGATACGCCCATAACATATTTAAGGACAATTTTTTTAACCTTAATATCTCCGCCAAAGAAAACATCCTTCGGCTTTGCATCCGCTTCAAAATTACCCTTACTTACCATTGTAACGATATCGGAATCCGTTTCGGAAACGTAAAGCTCATAGTCCGTAAGCTCACCGGAGCCACGTTCGGGACGGGGTGTATAGCGCCAGCCCGAAATATCGGCTGCATTGGGAAGAATAATTGTAACATAGAACGGCGGATAGGCGTGATCAACAATATTTCCGTCCTCTGCGGTATAGTCTGAATGCCAGAAGGTATTGATATTTCCGTCAAGGATATTTTCAGGCTTTGTCTTATTGGAATTTGCCGAAACCGACCAGAATTCCTTGCCCGAAATAAGCTCATCTTCGGCATTAACAACTGTGCATAAGGAGAGCATCATAAGAAAAGTGAGTAATAAAGATATTAATTTTTTCATAAAAGCATCTCCTTTCATCAGTTAAGGTGGTCTTTCACACTTAAAACAAGTGATGAATCCACTTTTCCGTAGCGGCTTACGGCATAGATTTCGCCGTCTGTCCACAATTCAAAGCCAAGGCAGTCGGAAAGGTATGTAAGGGGTACATAGAACATTCCGTCCTTTACAATTACAGGAGCAGAAAGTACTACTGCTTTTCCGTTTACCTTTGCTTCCATTGAACCCAAGGTTGTGTATGTAAGGCGATGGTCAGCAATTTCTCTTCCCTTAAGGTCAAATGACTGAAGCCTTACTGTATTATCGTTTGCATCATATTCAAACTTTGATTCGCCGTACATAAATTCCATAACCGCATCGCTTGGTACATAAAGCGTTCCGTTCATTTCGATTGCGGTTTTTCTTATGTCAGGCTCGTAAACATTCATTTTACCGCCTGATACTATCATACGGTTTGAATCCTTTTTGAAAATTGCCGTTCCGTAAAGGGCTTCTCTTTCACTTTCCGAAAGGGCGGTCTGCTTCTTTTCTGTATAGAGGTAGTTAAAACGTCCCATAGGAGCAACACTTCCTCTTACATAAAGCTCTAAAAATTCATTTGCCGCAATTTCGCCTGCATTGTCAACCCACTTGAATTCAAAGTCAACTGTTTCTGTTTCGCCCATTAGGCATCTCGGAACAGATAATGTAAGCGTATCTCCCTTTATGATATAATTTACGTCACCGATTACGCTCCAGGAACCGTCAAACTTTTCGATTTTGCCCTTCAGTCTTCCTATTGCAAAGTCATAGCCTTCCCAGCCTGTGGCACGGTTACGGTCGATGTTTATATAAAGGTGCATAAATTCCGTGCCTTCTTCTTTTATGGCATCAAGGCACTTAACGTAGAAATAGAAATTATCCTTGTCACGGGCAACCTTTGCACGGGAAATTGAGTTTATCACCTGTGATACGTATTTTCCGCCGCCTCTTTTATCTGCATCTCTTTCGTATGCATCATAGTCGTTTATAAATTCAGGTGCAACATCTGCCCACTGCGATGCGTCTCCCGATACATCAATAGTAACCTCGGCAGATGCAGTGGGTGCGGAGCGAACGCCCTTATACTTTCTTACGAAGTCACAAAGGAGGTTATAATAGTCATCCTTCAATGGGCCGCGGTTAGGCTCTAAGTCACGGCTGTTTTCATAGTCGCAGGCATCAACGAAGCTGTTTTTAAAACCTGCATATTCCTGCTGTCGGATTGCCGTCCATTCATTCCAGCCGTCGACATATACGAAAGCAGGATCGGTATCAAGTATCTGGGATGCCTGCTCCCTCATAAATGCCGCACTTCTTGCGTTACCGGGAGTATAATCCTCGCCGAAGCCTTCGGTGTAGCCTCTCCCCTTGGTGTAGGGATCGGATGCAAGCCCTACGGCTCTGTAGCCGTAAACATAAGAATGGTTGATGGCTACGCCCAAGGTCATGGCTTCAACCCTTCCGTCTTCCCTTGCAGCGCCCCACTCGTGAAGGGGATAGTTTTCAAGCCATATCCAGGTGGGATTCTGGCTGTCAGTCTGTCCCTTTTCTCTGTTTCCGCCGCCGCGTCTTTCCACCATAGCATAAAACTTTTCCATATTTTCAAGTTGTGCAGCATCGGTTGTATCAAGGTAAGAGCTTACAGTTGCTTCGGAGTTACATATTATAAAGGGCTTTCCCTGCCATTTAAACACAATATCGTGATTATTCTCGTCTGCATAAAGGTTAAACCACAGTGCCTCTGCCATATCGTTGAGATTCTGAGGTCCTCCCGTATATGCGCTTATGCCGGGAATGTCAATGCCGGATGCTTTTGCATCACGGAAAGCCTGCATAAGTACACGAAGCGGCTTTATATATGCCGATGTTCCGTTGGTATAGTCATAGAATATGGCATCAACCCCTGCATTGGCAAGCCACTGGGCGTGCTTTCTGTATACGAAATAGTCATAGCTTGTATAAAATCCTAAAAGTGGCTCACCCCAGTAATAAACTCCGTTTGTGTCCCACACGGGGTCGGAATACACTTCTTTCGCTTCGGGCTTTTTGGCATAAATTTCGGGAATTACATAAGGTGTGGAAGTTAATACATCGTGCCAGTCCCAGTACATTATGCCCACGAAATGGTCGCCCTCTTTTACAGGGCCGGTTTCTTCAAAGTCTGCTACCTTTCGTCCCAAATCGTCTGTTGCCGCCCAGGTATCCGAAAAGTTATCAATTATTGCAGAATCAGGTACGCTTACAACTTCATCGCTCACCGGTGCCTGCTCACTTAAAAGTGTGATGCTTTTCATTTTAACATAATAATAGCTTTCATACATATAGGTGGATGTAAAATATACATCGTGAACTCCCGTGCAAGGCTCAATATCTCCGAAAAATTCCGTTTTTATATCATCGTTTATAACGACGTAGCCAATTGCCCTTGCCTTGGGACTATCAAGACGGATTGCAACAGCATCACCGTTTGAGCCATAGGGCATCTGACACGCCGCCTCGATTTTAACTGACTTTATTCCGCTTAAATCCACATTCTTAAAGCCGATGTAGCCGTTTTTGGAAAGTGCCGCTCCGCTTTCCGATATGCTTACAGCACCGTCGGACCTTAATTCAGCTGATGCCGGATTTAATACTTTTTCACTTGCAAAACTGACCGTCGCAAAGGACAGCAGCATAGCAAGCGTCAAAAGCAGTGCCAAAATTTTTTTCATATTTTATTCCTCCTTTAAATTCATTCAAGACAAATATTTTCAGCATAGGGGCCGATTTCGGGCGAAAGCTCGGATAGAGCCTCTATTTTTTTGCCGTTTATGTAAATATTCTTAAATGTGATGTCGTACGATTTATGTTCTTCGTCCTTACCCGAAATTATGACGGGCGGAGTCCCGAGCCCTTCGTCAATGTAAATTTTTATGTCCTTTAATAATACATCGTGGTTTTTGCCGTAGCGTCCCGTTCCTTCAACTCTCGGGAGAGGATAAATCCAGGCATGGAAAAGCGGAGGCATATAGCCCGCTTTTCCGGTGTATTCAGCATCATCGGAGCTTTGATACTTAGGCTCTAAACAGTTTTTGTCGTATTCAACACGGATATCTTCATACAAAATGTGGTGAGCATCTGCAAAAACTCTGTTCTGCATACTCATTGCCCCGTGCATATTGTGGATCAGGTCCAAATTTTTATAATGTATGTTTCTTATTTCCGATGCCTGGGTTATTGCGCCAAGCTCCAATGTCCTTCCCCAGTCGCACCACATAACCGAGTTTTCAACCAAAAGATTTTCCGTTACCTCGTCTTCCCAGTCTTTTCTTCCGTTGGGAACAATGATGTCGTCAAAATTTCTGAAGAAGGAATTTTTAACCGTCATATTTTTGCAGTTTATAAAGTCTATTCCGTCTGCATTATAGCGCCACATTCCGATGTGCCGTATATCGTTTATTTCAATGTTTTCGCAGTGGTAAAAGGTATTTGTCCAGCAGGCGGAATCCATAAAGGTGATGCCGTCAATTAAAATATTTTTGCTTTCGTAAATTCTCATTGCACCAATTGCAAAGTTTCCCTCATC
>JAZSAR010000157.1:0-4417 GCA_045601965.1 Clostridia bacterium | reverse complement strand
TACTGCTATGGGCAGAGATGCAAATATGCTTCGTGGTCATATGGCGGGTGCAACAGCTCAGGCTATGGGAACTGCTGCTGCTAATCCTAACGGTGCTATGGCAGGCTTTATGGGAATGAATATGGCAGGTAATATGATGGGTGGTATGTCAGGCTTTATGCAGGGCGCAAACAACAGCCAGAACACTATGGTTAATCAGCAAGTAGGCGGTGCTGCACCAAGTCAGGGTGGCTGGAAATGCGAATGCGGTACGGAGAACACAGGCAAGTTCTGTCAGAACTGCGGTAAACCTCAGCCTGCTCCGGCAGACGGATGGGCTTGTGAGTGCGGTACAACCAATCAGGGTAAATTCTGTCAGAATTGCGGTAAGCCAAAGCCTGCAGGCGCACCACTTTACAAGTGCGACAAATGCGGATGGACTCCTGCTGATCCTCAGAATCCGCCAAAGTTCTGTCCTGAATGCGGTGACATTTTTGACGAAAACGATAGATGATTAAATAATATAGTTTAATTTGTAAAGGAGTTAGAATTTATGAGAAAAATAGTAGTTTCTTTATTGTTAGTTATTATGATGCTTTCTATGAACATTGTAGCATTTGCAAATTCTGTTAAAATTGACACAGATATCCCTATGATTGATGTGACAGAACTTACGAACGACTTAAAAAAAGACCAGAGATTCACATTAGCAGACCCGGCTCCGTGGAATTTAGAAGAACTTAAACAGGTTGTAAATGTTAAAGACCCAAGAAGTGTTGCGGCTTATTTTGTATGGGCCGTAACACGTATGGTGGATAATTACGATGATGGTATGGAGATGATGAAATATTTGTTTGCAGATATTGAGCCATATGGAAGTGGTTATACTGAAGGAGGCATGAGTGGTAAAGCCGGTTGGGATACATATATGAATGAACGTTTAAGAAGCACTGATTACAGCTGGCTTCCAAGAGCATATTTTGAAGGTGGTACAGGAGATAACGGCTTCCAGCCTACAAGACCGCTTACATTGGAATTGTATTATAACAGTACAAATACAGAAACAATTAATGCGCAAACTTTTGACCAGTTCGGCAGACTCAATATAGTTTATTGGGTAAAGAGTCATGCAGCAGGTCATCAGGTTAATATTACAGTTTCAAGATTTGATGGTTCTGACAGATGGTATGTAACAAGTGGAACAACGTCAGCAGCTCTTTTCTATGACCAGCGTGGTGGAATCAACAATGCAGCTAAAAATCTTTTGAAAACCGCTCCTAATGATACAAGCACAGAAGCAGAACATAAAAAGGTTTATGGCGGAGCTGAACCCCTTCCGTTTACAGATGTTAAGGATACAGATTATTTTGCAAATACAGTTGCATGGGCATATAACAATAACGTAACAACAGGAACATCAGCTACAACATTTGGCCCTTACGACAATTGTACAAGAGGTCAGGTTGTTACATTCCTATGGCGTGTAGCAGGAAAGCCTGCTCCTACAACTACTATCAATCCGTTTACAGATGTTAAACCCGGGGACTATTTCTATGAACCGGTGCTTTGGGCAGTTGAAAAGGGAATTACAGCAGGAACATCCGACACAGAATTCTCTCCAAATGTGACATGCTCAAGTGCACATATTATTACATTCTTATACAGAGCTGATGCTTCAGGCAGAAATGGCTGGTATGAAGAAGCAAAAGGCTGGGCAAAAAATGCAGGTCTGATTGATGAAACAGGCCTTGACATTACTCCCGATGAGCCCTGTCCGAGAGCGGCGGTTGTAACCTTCCTTTACCGCCTGATAAATAAGTGAGGGATGAAGTAAATGAAAAAGTTTTCAAGTATTATATTAAGTCTTGTTATGGTTTTATTGTTACTGCCGGTTACAACAATCGGTGCAGCAAAGTTTATTAATGAGGTATTCGTAGGAGACGTAAGGCCGCCTGTCGCAGGTATGCAGCCGGACAGCCAGCCCTTTGTTTCAAAAGACTCGGATTATGAGATTGACGGTTATGCAGAATGGTATGACGAAACCGATAAGCGCTTTATTACTTATCAGGAGTCATTTAAGATGGGACACACTTATACCGTTCAGGTAAGACTTGTTCCAAAGGAAGGATATGAATTTGACGCAACTCCCACTTCGTATAATATGAAGGGAACAATCAACGGAAAGAAAGCTGAGTTAAGCAAGGATTTTGAATATCAGAGATGGGCGAAGGTCGTAGTGTCCTATACCTTCCCCGAGCTTAAGGAGCAGAAAAAAATCACACGCATAAATGTAAGTGATATTATTGAGCCTAAAATCGGAAGGCAGTCAATTGCAAGAGCACACTACCTTAAATATACCGAAGGCGTTACGGGTATGGATGCTTCCTGGCATATTAACCGGGAATATAACAAGGAATTCAAAGGGATTTTTGAAGAAAAGACAGTATATACCTTTGTTGTTGAAATGGAGGCACAGGAAGGGTATGAATTTGCACGTAAAGCAAGCGGCGCCTGTGACGTTTTGGTGACGTTTAACGGATATGTAGTCAGTGAAGCATTTTTAGACGGAGAAGGTAATCTTGTTGCCCGTATGACTTACGACAAGCTTGGAGAAGCTAAAAAGCGCGTCAGTGGGATTATAACCTACCGGATCAAAGAACCGGTGATTGGAGAAAAACCCTCGTACGAAGCTGTAAATCAGCGTGACGACGGACTTTATGTAATTGATACCGGGCACCCGGGATCAGTAAACGGAATTATCTGGGAGGAAGGAGTCGGCGGTAACAGCCGTAAAATGACACCTGATGACACCTTCAGAGCCGGAGAATATTATCACGTTACAATACGTGTTAAGCCTGTTGAAGGATATTTATTCGATACGGACACAAACGATGATTTTATGTTGGTAGGTGCTATCAACAGTGAAGAGGCTATCTGTGGCGGAACTGATGAAAGTGCTTTTGTAGGCCTTACCTTTGATAAGCTTGAAGCACCCGAAACACGCACGGTTATATCTGAAATTGAAATCACCTCAAACCATGAAAAATTCTGCTATGTGGGCGGGGAAAACTATACTCCCTGGTTTGAAGTAACCAAAGGAGCGCCGGCAACGGTTTACTTTGATTACTGGAGACAGATTACAAAGGATAACACCGCACGCGACCTTAAGGATGGGCATGAATTTATGGATTTGCCTACAATATTGAATGTATCTGTATCCATAAGAGGAGAAGCCGGAAAGGAATATGTCCTTTCGAAGAACGTAACGGTTACTATAAACGGACAAAAATGCAGTACGGGAATGTTTAAGAAGGGTGAAGATTACAGCGATATATATGCATCAACACCCGAGTTTTATCCCCTTTCCGACTCGGAAGCTCCTTCCTATACGGTGAAATTTGACAGTACGGGCGGAAGCCGCGTGAAGTCAATAAAAAATCTTCGCTACGGCGACGGAATAGAGGCTCCGGAGCCTCCGGAAAGGGACGGCTATACATTTAAGCGGTGGTGCGAGGATGAAGAGTGCGAAGTGGCTTTCATCTTTAAGGATGAAACAAATGCCCAAGGAGTCTACGCCCGCATAACAGACGATATTACCCTTTATGCAAAGTGGGAGAAGAACACCGTGGAAAAAGAGGAAAAGCCTGAGGAAAGCGAAAAAGAAAGTGTGACGGAAAAAGAGGAGGAAAAAGAAAAATCCCCCTTCAGTGATGTTGCAAAGGGCGAATACTACTATAAACCTGTATTATGGGCTGTGGAAAACGGAATTACCGGCGGTACAAGTGCAAATACCTTTTCTCCCGATA
Organism: Clostridia bacterium; assembly: GCA_045601965.1. GTDB lineage: Bacteria > Bacillota > Clostridia > CAKSNL01 > HGM11501 > HGM11501. The sequence goes on along the minus strand of JAZSAR010000157.1, from coordinate 632 downwards.
GCATCTGCACAAGAGCGCAGGTTGTTACCTTCCTCCACAGAATGATAGCTTCTCCTGAGCCTGCCGCAATTGATATGCCTTTTGTGGATGTAAAAACAAGCGACTATTTCTACAAACCTGTAAAATGGGCATTCGGCAGTAAAATAACCGGCGGTACAAGTGCCTCCACCTTTTCACCTGACAACAACTGCACAAGAGCACAAGTTGTTACTTTCTTGTGGCGCACAGCAGGTCAGCCTGAACCGAAAGGAAAAAATAATCCTTTTGCCGATGTGAAGTCAGATAGCTATTATTACAAAGCTGTTCTATGGGCAGTAGAACAAGGTATAACCGGCGGAACAAGTGCCTCCACCTTTTCACCTGACAACAACTGCACAAGAGCACAGGTCGTAACATTCCTTTATCGCTTCATCAATGTCGGGTAAATGCGAGGTGGTAATATGTCACGAATTATAACAAGTATTATCTTGCTTATGACAATGGGCTTTTGCGGATGTGGATTGTTCCGACGTAATACCGACAATATTGACGGTGGAGTTAAAACATATAACAGCGGAGAGGATTCGCCAAAGGTCATAGAGTCAACAGAAATAATCAGCTTTGAATTTGAGGTTTCACTTTATAACATTGTT
>JAZSAR010000156.1:0-2508 GCA_045601965.1 Clostridia bacterium | reverse complement strand
CACTTAAAGAATTTATATTGTACTTATCCATAACACGGGGCAAATCCTCGATTATGTCACGGCAGGCATAGGGATTTACAAGATTTTCCGCGCCTACCTCAACAGCCGTTGCGCCCGCCAGCATCATTTCGATTACGTCTTCTGCCGACCTTACGCCGCCCATACCGATAACGGGAATTTTCACATTCTGTGACACCTGATAAACCATTCTTACTGCCACAGGGAAAATTGCAGGGCCTGAAAAACCGCCCATTTTATTGGCTATAACAAACTTCTTTGTCTTGAGATCAATTCTTGAACCAAGAAGTGTGTTAATTAAGCTTATTCCGTCAGCCCCCGCCTCTTCGCAGGCCTTTGCAATGGATACGATATCCGTCACATTGGGAGAAAGCTTTATTATAACAGGCTTGGTTGTGACCTTTTTAACAGCCTTTACAACCTCTGCCGCACTTTCGGGATTTGTTCCGAAGCTCATTCCGCCGCCGTGTACGTTGGGGCAGCTTATATTTACCTCAAGCCAGCCGACCTGTTCGCATTTGTCTATTTTTTCGCAGGTGTAAGCATATTCTTCCAAAGAAAATCCGCTTACGTTTGCCATTACCTTTTTATTAAAGCATTTTGAAAGCTTGGGAAGCTCTTCATTTATTACCTTTTCAACACCGGGATTCTGAAGGCCAACGGCGTTTATCATACCCTCGCTGCATTCCGCAATTCGGGGTGTGGGATTTCCGAATCTCGCTTCCTTTGTTGTTCCCTTAAAGGAAAAGGTTCCAAGGATATTGATATCGTAAAGCTCAGCAAATTCATAGCCGTAGCCAAAGGTTCCGCTGGCGGGAATTACGGGATTGTCAAGTGTAATTCCCAGAAGGTCTACGCTCATTTTTCCCATAATATCTCCTCCTTTTTAAGGACAGGGCCGTCCTTGCAGATTCTTTTATAGCCCGTTACGGTTTTGCAGGAGCAACCCATACAGGCACCGAAGCCGCAGCCCATTCTCTCTTCAAAGGAGAACTGTCCGCTTACATCAGTTGCCTTGTAAATTGCCTTAAGCATAGGCTCGGGGCCGCAGGTGTAAAAATAAGTATAATTAAGCTCTTTTATGGCATCCGTTACAAAGCCCTTGATTCCGTAAGAACCGTCAACCGTTGTAACGAAAACCTCTGCGCCCCCCGCCTTAAATTCATTTTCATAGAAAACCTCATCCTTGCTGTTAAAACCAAGAACAACGCTTACCTTCTTACCTTCCCCGATAAGCTTTTTACAAAGCATATATAAAGGCGGAACACCTACGCCGCCTCCAAGGAGAAGTACATTTTCTCCTGATGATGCTGTGTCGTATCCGTTGCCGAGCCCCGTCAGGACGTCAAGCTTTCCTTCTTTCATCTTTGCCATTTCCTCTGTGCCCTTACCAACCACCTTATATATAATGGTAAGCTCATCCCCTGCCGCATCACATACGGAGATGGGACGGCGGAGGAAAAGACCGTCAAGCTTGATGTTTACAAACTGACCGGGCGCTGTAATATCGGATATATCTCCCGAAAGAGTCATCTTCATTACGTTGTCGGTAAGATTAATATTTTCTTTTATATCAAGTAAAACCTGTTTCATTATTCTACCTCTTATGCATCAATGGTGGAGATTGTAAGAGTTGTCTCCTCCAAAACGTCAAGCAATACCTTTACTGTGTCAAGTGCGGTAAAGATTGTAACGTTATTTTCGGTTGCATAGCTTCTTATCTGATAACCGTCATTTGCCTGGCTTGCCGCACCGATATCCTTTGTATTAATCACATAAGCGATGTGTCCCTGACGAAGTGCATCGAGTATTTCCTCACTTCCGTCGGAAAGCTTTTTAAGCACATGGGTACGGATTCCGTTTGCCTTCAGGAAGCTTGCAGTTCCTTCTGTTGCCTGAATGTTAAAGCCGAGATTATAAAATCTTCTTATCAGAGGAAGTGCTTCTTCCTTATCCTTATCTGCGATTGTGGCAAATACGGTGCCGTAGTTCTGAAGCTTCATTCCCGATGCCTGAAGAGCCTTGTAAAGAGCACGGTTTAACTTATCGTCATATCCGATTGCTTCACCGGTTGACTTCATTTCGGGAGAAAGATATGCATCAAGTCCTCTTATCTTATTGAAGGAAAATACGGGAACCTTCACATACCAGCGCTTCTTTTCAGCGGGATAGGTTTCAAATATTCCCTGCTCCTTTAAGCTCTTGCCCATAATAACTTCTGTAGCAATATCGGCTAAGCTGTAGCCCGTGGACTTTGAAAGGAAGGGAACCGTTCTTGAAGAACGGGGGTTAACCTCGATGATATATACGTCTTCCTTTTCGTCAACGATGAACTGTATATTGAAAAGTCCCACGATGCCGATGCCAAGGCCCAGCATCTTCGCATACTGAAGGATTGTACCCTTTACCTTATCGGATATGCTGAAGGAAGGATATACGCTGATGGAGTCACCGGAGTGAACACCGGTTCTTTCAACAAGCTCCATAATG
>JAZSAR010000155.1:0-10739 GCA_045601965.1 Clostridia bacterium | reverse complement strand
CGTTATCTGTGACTTTGCCAAGGTGGCAGCCTGTTTCGCAAAACTCCCTGTAATAAAACCTGTGCGGCATATACCACTTTGAGTGTACGCTATACAAGGGAGGGTAAAACCTTTGGAACACTTCACTTTGAAAATGAAATAGAATCTGTTATTGCAGATACGGAAATTATTTCAAAACAGCCTGTAAGACTTCTTCTTTCCGGGGTGTTTGATGCACTTGCAAAGTTTGTGGAAATTAAGCAGAGGTTTAATAAGGATACGAAGGAATATCCCATGGGACTTGACTATGCCTATGCTATGTCGGAATACTCGTATGTTTTTTAAAATGAGAAAACTCAAAAGTGCATAGACGATTGCGAAAAAGGCGAAATTACAGCGGATGTTGAAAACCTTATATTTACAACCATTGCGGCAACGGGGGTAATAAGCGGTATTGCAAGATGGTCGAATCAAACGGCTCTGGCACATAAATTTTATACCACAACAAGAACTCTTTTTCCCGAAGCTGCCCTTCCTTATCTTCACGGCGAAATTGTGGGTGTGGGACTTTTGTTGCAAAACTATTTCAACGGAGAAGAAGAAAACAACAAGGTGCTTCTCCGCCTTATGAAAAAGTATAATATGCCGTGCAAGGTTGAGGACATCGGCGCCGACAAGTCAATGGAAACCTTTGAAAAATATTATGACGGAATAATAAACAGCAGCGCCATTGACAATCCCGGAGAACGAGAAAAAAGCTTTTAAGAGAAGCACTTAAATATTTATGGAGAATATAAAAGCAAAAAGGAAGAAACGAATTAATCGTTTCTTCCTTTTAATTGTTATCTTGTAATGGTTATTTCCTTAGTCTCACCGTTCCAGGAAACGTTATAGCCGAGATGCTCAGATATAAAGCGGACGGGGATAAAGGTACGTGAATCCTTTATTCTGGGAGCCGCAATTAAGCTGTAGCGCTCCTTTCCGCTTCTTACCTTGGTTACAAACACATTTCGGTTTTGTATCTGCATATAAATTTCCGTCATATCCTTTTTGATGGTGATGCCCTGAACTTCGCCGTCCCACTCTATTTCGGCATCCATAAGCTCCAAGAGTCCTCTTATGGGAATAAAGGTTGTACCGTCTGCTATAAAGGGTGCGGTATCAAGCTTTAATTCTCCGTCCTTGTGAACGATTGTGTCGGAGCCGATTTTTAATGTGTAAAAACGGCTTTCTTCATCAATGCGCTTTTGATATGCAGTATAATCCTGCAAAAAGTCAAGCTCTGCACAGCTTCCGAGGTTTCCCGTTCCTGATAAAATTTCAAAGCGGAAAAACTGCACCTTTGTCTTTTCATCAAAGAGGTATGTGGCAGGACCTAAGCTTTTTGAGGGGAAACTGTAATTTTCTATAAACAGCTCATAGTTTTTGCCGTCAAGGGAGGTGTAAACGTTGAACCTTTCCCAGTAACCGTCGTATCTGTCTGCCTGTCTCGGAGTATAGGTGAAGCCTAAAAGCTCATAGGCACCGCCCAAATCCACGTCCAGCACATAGGGCGCTTTTTCATAGGTCTCCGCCTGCCAGTAGGACTGGGGAGAATCATCTATTATGTTGGTTACAACGTGCCCCTGCCATATATCGCCGTCATAGGTTGCAAAGGCGTTGTTCTTTGGTATGGGGTATAAAGCGTTTTCCTTTACTTCCTTAAGGAAGGTATCGAAGGGACGGGGCTCTTCGCCTTCTTTTGGCTTTATAATGTCAAAGTCACACATTGTGCCGTGGCCCTCTAATGTGTCAAGATATTCGATTTTTACTTCCTTTGCCATTACAACGGAGCCGAACTCTTCACGGCGGATAAGGGTATTTATCTTGTAGTTGTATTCCGATACGAGCTTATATTCTCCGTCAACCTTTATGTAGAAATTCATCTTTGTGGGCTGACCTGCGGGGGTTTTATCCTGACGCATTGTCATTATAAAGCCGGCTATGGGAAGCTCTTCTCCAAAGTCAACCTCTAATGTGTGGGGAAGCTCTGCCTTCCAGGAAACACGGCTGTTTTCCCAGCCGTAGTCTGTGTGCCAGTAGGTACCGGGGTAGCCGTCGATCATTCTTTTTGCGGGCCAGTTTTCGTGCTCCGAGGAAGCCACAACACTCCATAGGGTTTTATCTTTATAGGTGTCCGCGTATTCCGGCTCTTCGTAATATGAAAATACGGAGAGGGCGGAAATAAGGGTGAATATTAAAAGTAAAGATAATAATTTTTTCATAATTCCGCCTCCTTAATCTTCGATGTAGGAAAGAAGAGCTTTTGCACTGTCTTCTTCCATATCACCGATTAAATATGTTCCGTTTTCAAGCATCTTTACGTTCACTGACATAAGGTCGGAGAAAATCGTTACGGGTGCATAAATTTCACCGTTTGCAATTATAACAGGGGCACTTAAGGACATTACTTTTCCGTTTTTCCTTGCCTCGTTTGTACCGATATAGGTATAATACCAGTTGTTTTCAGCAAAGTCGGTTTTTGTTTCGTTCATTTTGTAGTTATAAAATCTTAAAATGTTCTGAGCAGAATCATATTCTGTCTTGCTCTTGCCCCAGCCTACTATTTCTTCAAAGGCTTTGAGGGGAATGTAGAGGGTATTATTCATTTCAAAAGGCGTGATTCTTATATCCTTTTCGGAAACGGTCTGAATTGTGCCTTTTACTATCATCTTTTCCGTGCCTGCCTTAAGGATTGAAGCATTGGCTGAAGCTGCCCTTTCGTCTGCGGTAAGAGCCTTCTGCTCTTTTTCCGTAAAGAGATAGTTGAAGCGTCCGACAGGTGCGGTGTTAAGGTTTGAATAAAAATCAACAACCTCGGTATATTCACCGGAGAGCCATTTTAATTCCATATCAATTTCGCCCGTTTCTCCGATTACTGCTCTCGGTATCTTTATCTGAAGAGTGTCGCCGGAGACATTGTATTCATAGCTTCCTGCTTCGGTGTAGATGATTTCTTCACCGTTTTTGGAAAGTGCTTCTGCTTTTCCTAATACTCTTCCGAGTACATAGTCATATCCGTCAACGCCGGTTGCGGCATTTCTGTCTGTATTTATCAGAAGCTGGAGCGATTTGTCTTCATAAGCTATATCCTTGTCGGCTTTAGCATAGAAGTAAAGGAATTCTGAATCTCTTGCCGCCTTTGATGAAAGAACTCTGTTTTTTATTACAATGTTGTAGGTCTTAAATTCTCCTGTGCGGTTATCGGGATAAGCATCTTTTCCGTTTAATCTGTCCTGACCACGGAAGTTTAAGAATTCGGGTCCTACATTTTCCCAGACTGAAGCATCGCCTTTTATATCAATGGTGATTTCCTCTGTTGCAACGGGTGCGGGGCGAATTCCCTTATATTTTCTTACAAAGTCACAAAGGAGCATATAGCAGTCGTCCTTTAAAAAGCCCTTTACCGGCTCAAAGTCACGGCTGTTGTCGGAGTCAAAAGCATCGGGGAAGGCGAAATCAAGTCCCGAATAGTTTCTGCTGAAGTCTGATGCAAATTCATTCCATCCGTCAACATAGACAAAGTGGGGGTCTGCATCTAAAACCAGAGATGCCTGCTCACGGAAGAAAAAGGCTTCTTTTGTAGCCTCAGGGCGGTAATCATCACCGAAGGCTTCGGAGTAGCTTCTTCCCCTTGAATAAATATCGCTTGCGGCGTGTACGTTACCTGCATAGCTTATGTTCAGTGATACGCCGAGGCACATAAACTCGCATCTGCCGTCAGCTTTTGTTCCTCCACGCAAGGTCTGAGGGAATGCCTCGATCCAGCGCCAGGTGGAGCTTTTACGCTCACCCACATTGTTATCCTCGCGGAATGAGAAGAAATCTGCTATTATATCCATTGTCTCTTTGCTCTGAGGATCTTCGGAGAACTGCTTTTTAACGCCGTCCACATTGGGAACACCGAAAATCAAGGGCTTTCCGTCATAGTGGAACCAGATATCTGAAAAATCCTCCTGCTGGAAGCAGGCATTATAGATGGATAAAAAGAGGGATACAAGGTCTTCGCTTCCCGTCCAGCTTCCGCAGAATGCGGCAATTTCGGGAATGTCAACCCCGTCCTTTTTAGCATCACGGAAGGCCTTTGCCATCTGCATAAGCATATTTATTCTTGTTGCGCCGTTGTTTGAATAGTCAAGGAATACGGCATCCACTCCTGCGGCGGAAAGTAACTCTGCCTGGCGGCGGTAAACCCAGTAATCAAAAGAATCGTAAAAGCCGTAAACCGGCTCATCCCAGTAGGTTCTTTTCATGTTCCACACGGATGCACCGTCGGCGGTCATAGCATTGGGGTGAGCTGCGATAATTTCTGAAATTATTGCGGCAGATGTGGTGGGAGCCCCCTTTGTCCAGTTCCAGAACATCATGCCAACCTGGCGGTCGCCTTCTTTCACAGGGCCTGCTTCGCCGTATTCAGCAATGCGGCGGCCGTAGGAGTCTGTGGCAACGTAAGTGTCGGTATAAAAGTCTTTTATAAAGCTGTCATCAACCTGATTTTCGTAAGGGTCATAGTCATAAATCTCGGAAGAAAGCGTGAAAGCGGAAAGCTGAAGGTCGGTTGAATAGCCCTTGTAGTAGCTTCCCACAAAGTAAAGGTCGTGAACACCCGTTGCACCGCCTAAGTATGCCTTATATTCTTCCTTTTCTTCGCTTATTACGATGGTTGCAACCTCGCTGCCCTTAAAAGGATCGTCAACTCTTACATGGATGGTTTCTCCGCTTCCGCCTAAGAGATTTATATAGTAGCATTTTGCAATAACGGAATTTATTCCCGTAAGGTCGACATTTTTAAAGCCCAAATAGTCGCCTTTTCCCCAGTGCTTTGCTGTAACACCTATTTCAATTCCTTCCTGAAAGTCGGAATTTATGGGGAGAAGGTCTATTTCTTTTGATTCTGCAAAAATGGGCATTACGCCGATAAGTGCCAGAATAAGCATAATGCAAATAATTTTTTTCATATTTAATCCTCCTTAGGTTTGATAAGTATATTATATAATGTATGGTAAATGATTACAAGGCTTAATTTTGCGAAAAAGGTTTTAAATTCGCAAAAAGTGCCTTGCCCGTTACCATAAGTATAACATTAAAGGATTAAGTTTTCAATGGAAAAAACGATACTAGTCTTGTAGTTTCCGATACAATATAAAAAAGTAAGTTGCCAAAGCAACTTACTTTTCTTTTCCGATATTTAATATAATTACCGCACCCAGTATCAAGAGGATTCCTGTTACGGACAGGAAATCCGTGGGCTCACGAAGAATGAAAATTCCTACAATTGATGCCACCATCGGTTCAACAGATGCCATGACCGCCGCTTTTCCCGCCTCTGTTTTTTTAAGGCCCATTGTGTAAAATAAAAATGGTAAAAATGCAGTAACAAAGCCCGTTGCGAAAAGCTCAAAAATCAGAGCGGGGATGCTTTCTGCACCCTGGAATGCAGGAACGAATGTAGCGGGCGGGGCGAAAATAAATGAGCCGGCGCCTGCAATAGTAAAGGCATATGCCGTTAAGGTTAAGGGGTGGTGCTTGCGAAGTGCAAATTTACCCAATATTGAATAAAGGGCATAGGTTATTGCGGATAATGCACCCATAAAAATTCCTATCGGGGTAACGTGGGCGTCACCGCTTGCAATTCCCGATACAAGTACGCAGCCTGAAAAGGCAAGGATTAAGGCAAGCGCCTTCTTTGCTGTAAATTTTTCCCTGAAAAGGAAAAGGGATGCCACCATTACGATGATGGGAGCGGTGTATAATAAAATTGCAGCCACAGCCAGGGATGAAAGATTTATGGATTCAAAGTAGGTTGCACTCATTAAAAGTACAGAAAAAAGTCCCGTTGCAATTAAAAGTGGTAAATCACGAAGCTTTATTTTAAGAAGGCTTTTATCTTTGATAAGGGTAAAAAGAATGAATAGTATTCCTGCGGTAAAAAGCCTTACCGCAGATATCTGTATGGATGTAAGGGCATAAACAGCCCCGAGGTGGCGGACAAAAAGCCCCATAATGCCCCAGAGAATGCCTGCAATTATTATGTAAAGGGATGAAAGCGTCATAAAAATTCTCCTTATTTTGTGCTTACTTAAGTTTAATCATTTATAACTTCTTTGTCAACATATAAAACGACAAAAAGAGGCGTTGGAAAAAGCAAAAAACAGTTGAAATTTACCTCTTTCTGATATATAATAATCTTGTATGTTTTATAAATTCAGAGGTGATTTTTGTGAGCAATACAGAGCGTCCCCTTGATAATATGGTGACAAACGGCGGTTTTATGAGAATTTTCAAATCCATAACCTGCGTTGGCGACAGCTTGTCCTCCGGGGAGTTTGAGTCCGTGAAAGAGGACGGAACAAAAGGCTATTATGATATGTTTGAATATTCCTGGGGGCAGATTATAGGAAGAACCATCGGCGCAAGCGTAAACAGCTTTTCCCGCGGAGGTATGACGGCTAAGGAATATGTTGAAAGCTATGCCGAATTAAAGGGCTTCTGGGATGAGGATAAAAAGAGCCAGGCTTATATTTTTGCCCTGGGCGTAAACGATACGGGTTCCTGCGAAAAGGGTGAAATTACAGACATCTGTATGGAGGATTATACCAAAAACGGAAAAACCTTTGTGGGCTATTATGCCTCCATCATTCAGCGCTATAAAAAAATGCAGCCCAGAGCGAAATTTTTCCTTATGACAATGCCCCGCGACATAAGAATAGATAAGCCGAGGTACGAAAAGTTTCTCGCCTTCAATGAGGAAATAAGAAAAATGGCCGAGCTTTTCCCTGATACATATTTAATCGACCTTGAAAAATATGCTCCCGTTTACGACGAGGATTTCCGCGAGAATTATTTTATGGGCGGTCATCTGTCACCTGCGGGCTATGTATGGACGGCGGATGTGGTTATGAGTTATATCGATTACATTATCCGTCACAATATGAAGGATTTTAAAGAAGTAGGCTTTATCGGAACAGATATCCGTGGAGCCGGAATGTGAGGTAGCTATGGAACAGAAATTTGATATTGCCATAATAGGCGGCGGAATCGGCGGCCTTATGGCGGCATATAAAATAAAAAAGGAAACCCCGGAAAAGTCGGTTATAATACTTGAGCGCGGATTTGATCAGGAAAAGAGATTTTGCCCTGCAGGCAAAAACAAAAAGTGCGTTCACTGTAAGATTTGCAGTATTTCGGGGGGCTATGCGGGTGCCGGTGCTTTTTCCGACGGTAAGTTCAATATCGGTACGGCTTACGGCGGTTCTATGGGCGAGGAGCTCGGTGAAGATACCGCAATGAAATATATAAATATGGTGGACAAGGTGCTGGAAAGCTTTTCTGAGGACTATCCTCCTTTATATATGTCAAATGAGGAGCTCAAACTAAAGTGCCTTCAGAACAATTTAAGGCTTCTTGATATGAATGTAAGACATCTTGGTACCGACAAAAACTATAACACCATGCTTAATTTAATAAAGCATCTTGCAGAAGCGGGCGTTGTTATGAAGTCCCGTGCGGAATGCCGTGACATCACAAAGCTTGGAGACGAATTTTTTGTTGATTATGACCACAGCGGTGAAAATATAAGAATAAAGGCGGACAAGGTTATCATCGCAACGGGAAGAAGCGGTGCAGCCTTTGTTAAGGCAATATGTAAGAAGTTTGATGTAAAAATTGAAGCAAATTCCGTTGATATCGGCGTAAGAGTTGAAATGAAGGACGTTATCTGGAAAGAGTTTTCATCCAAGATTTACGAGCCTAAGATTTTATACAGAACGGAAACCTTTGAGGACAGAACAAGAATGTTCTGCTTTAATCAGGGCGGTCTGGTTTCTGCGGAAAACAACAACGGCATAATCACGGCCAACGGACACTCCTATGCGGAGCCTGAGAAAAAGACGGATAACTGTAACTTTGCTATTCTTTCGTCCATACATTTCAAGGGTGACTTTGACAAGCCCACAGAATATGCGGAAAACATTGCAAGAAATATGAACTTTGCAGGCGAAGGAAACATAATTGTTCAGCGCTTCGGTGATTTAAAGAGAGGCAGACGTACAAACGAACACAGGCTTTCAGCCAACAGTGTAATCCCCACTCTTGCGGCATTCCCCGGCGATTTGTCCATCGTGCTTCCTTACCGTGCCCTTACCAACATCATAGAGACAATTTATGCTCTTGACAAGGTGGCACCCGGCTGTGCAAATGACGATACTCTTTTATACGGATGCGAAAACAAGTATTATTCCATCCGCCCCGTACACGACGGTAATTTTGCAATTGCCGACGGAATGTATTTAATCGGCGACGGAAGCGGTATTACAAGAGGTCTTTCCCAGAGCGGTGCAATGGGACTTTACGTTGCGGATGCAATATCAGGTATTTTATAAGAATAAAAGGTGCTGCGGCGTAGCACCTTTTTCTATTGAAATTAAAGGAAGATTATGGTAAAATAGAAATTGAAACAAAATGGCTTTATGATGCGATAAGCAATAGATATAAAGGAAGCGATTAAATGAAAATTGTACTTGAAAATCTGACAAAGCGTTTCCCGGGGAGAGGAAAAAAGGATAAAACCGTGACAGCCGTGGATAAGTTCAACTTTGAATTTAAAAGCGGTAAGCTTACGGGGCTCCTTGGCCCCTCCGGATGCGGAAAAAGCACGGTACTTAACATGATTTCCGGGCTTTTATCTCCCACGGAAGGAAAAATATACTTCGGGGATGAGGATGTTACCTGCCTTTCACCTGAGCTTCGCGGTGTGGGAATGGTGTTTCAGAGCTATGCGCTTTATCCCCATTTAACGGTGCTGGGAAATATAATTTTCCCTTTGCAGAACTTAAAGGGCAAGGATAAAATGTCAAAGGATGAAATGATTGCTGAGGCAGAAAAGGCGGCAAAGCTTGTGCAGATAGAAGGGCTTCTTTCAAGAAAGCCTTCGGAGCTTTCAGGCGGGCAGATGCAGCGTGTCGCAATTGCAAGAGCCCTCGTTAAAAAGCCTAAAGTATTGCTTCTTGATGAGCCTTTATCAAATTTAGACGCAAGGCTTCGCCTTCAGACCCGCGAGGAAATACGCCGTATTCAGAAGGAAACGGGCATAACCACCGTATTTGTAACCCACGACCAGGAAGAGGCGATGAGCATCTGCGATGAAATTGTGGTTATGAAGGACGGCTTTATAAATCAGACGGGAATGCCACAGGAGGTTTACGATAACCCTGAAAATCTTTTTGTGGCAAAGTTTCTGGGCACTCCTCCCGTAAACGTATTTTCGGGCATAGTTAAGGCAGGTAAGCTTTACATAGGTGACGAGGCGGTTACGGATGTATCCTCCAAGGATGGGGAAGTAACTGTAGGAATCCGCCCCGAGGGCTTTGAAGCGGATGTTAACGGTGCATTTTCCTTAAAGCTGCATTCTGTCGAAGTAATGGGAAGGGATAAAAGCTTTGTTATGTCCCACGAAAAGGCGGAAAGCGAGGCTGTCCGTGCCATTGTGCCTTCGGAAAGCGTGCCAAAGACAGATGGAGATAAGGTAAGATTTTCCCTTAAAAAGGAAAAGGTTTTCGTTTTCTCAAAGGAAACGGGAGAAAGAATAAAGGTGAGTTATGAAGCTTAACAAGGCGTGGCTTTACCTTCTTCCGGCTATTTTGTTCCTTGGCGTATTTATGGTCTATCCTTTAATTGACGTTTTTGTTTATTCCTTTGAGGAGGGGTATAATTCGGCATCGGGAACATTTTTCGGCATCGGTGGCTACAATTATTCTTATGTCCTCCGCGATCCCTACTTTTTACAGGCACTTAAAAACACCTTTTTGCTTGTTATAATAACTGTGCCGCTATCTACGGCAATTGCAATTTTGATTTCCGTAGGGCTTAATTCAATAAAGGTTTTAAGAAACTTTTTAAGGTCGCTGTATTTTCTTCCTTATGTAACAAACACTCTGGCGGTGGGACTTGTTTTTATGATACTGTTTAAGAAAACACCCTACTCCGACGGACTTGTAAATCTGCTTTTAGGCATATTTAATGCAGGACCGGTTGATTTTATGGAAGGGCCTTACTGGGCGAAAATGATGGTGCTTTGCATTTACACCATATGGGTTGTAATGCCCTTTAAGATTCTTATTTTAACAAGTGCCCTTGCATCTGTTCCCGAAAGCTGCTACAACGCGGCAAGAGTTGACGGAACGGGAAAATGGAGAATTTTCACAAAAATCACCCTTCCCATGATTTCGCCCACGGTGTTTTATCTTGTAATAACCGGATTTATCGGGGCGTTTAAGTGCTATTCCGATGCGGTGGCACTTTTCGGCACAAATCTCAATGCCGCAGGGATGAACACGATCGTCGGCTACATTTACGATATGCTCTACAGCGACGGGGGAGGCTATCCCTCCTATGCATCGGCTGCGGCAATTATCCTTTTCGTAATTGTGCTTACGGTAACGGTTATAAATCTTCTGGTTTCAAAAAAACACGTTCATTATAATTGAGGCTTATTATGAAAGAATTGAATTTTGAAAAAAGAGAAAAAAGAGCGAGGATAAAAAACGGGATATCCAAAGGAATTGTCTATGCCTTTCTTTCCTTCTGGGGCTTATTTGTGCTCTTCCCCTTTTACTGGATGGCACTTACTTCCTTTAAAAGCTACGGCACATATAATTCGGAGTTTATCCCGAAGTTTTACTTAACGTCTCCCACAATTGAAAACTATATAGATGCGTTTACTG
>JAZSAR010000154.1:0-2290 GCA_045601965.1 Clostridia bacterium | reverse complement strand
CCTTCCTGCCCCCAAGATTGGGGGGTAGGGGGATGATACATAAAAACGCTTATTTATTTTTAGATAAAATACCCGAGGGTATAAGCTATTACTTAGAGTACAACTCAACGATAAGTGTCTCGTTAATCTCGTATTCGATGTCTTCACGGTTTGCAAGGCGTTCAACCTTTACACTGTGAGCGTTTGCATCGAGAGCGAGCCATGCGGGAACTACTTTACCTTCGTTTGACTCAAGTACTGCCTTGATTTTGGGAGAATCCTTACTCTTATCAGTAAGAGCAATAACATCGCCCTCTTTGATAATGTATGAAGGAATATTTACCTTTTTACCGTTTACAGTAAAATGACCGTGTCTTACAAGCTGACGTGCTTCAGGACGGCTCATAGCAAAGCCTGCTCTGTAGCATACGTTGTCAAGACGGCTTTCGCAGAGGATAAGAAGGTTTTCACCGACAATACCACTCTTCTTGGAAGCAAGCTCAAAGTAATGAGCAAACTGGCTTTCCAAAATACCATAGTAACGCTTAACCTTCTGCTTTTCACGAAGCTGAAGACCATACTCGGAAACTTTCTTTCTGCCCTGACCATGCTGTCCGGGAGCGTACTCACGTCTTGCGATCGCACACTTATCAGAATAACATCTGTCGCCCTTTAAAAAGAGCTTCTGTCCTTCACGGCGGCAAAGTCTGCACACCGCATCTGTATATCTTGCCATATTACTTCTGCACCTCCATCACACTCTTCTTCTTTTGGGCGGACGGCAGCCGTTATGAGGAATGGGAGTTACGTCCTTAATCATGCTAACTTCCAGACCTGCTGCCTGAAGGGCACGGATTGCAGCCTCACGGCCTGCACCGGGTCCTTTAACGAAAACTTCTACAGTTTTCAGACCATGCTCCATAGCTGCCTTTGCAGCTGTTTCTGCTGCCATCTGTGCAGCAAAAGGAGTGCTCTTTTTAGAGCCACGGAAACCAAGTCCGCCGGCACTTGCCCAGGAAAGAGCATTACCGTTTACATCGGTCATGGTTACGATTGTGTTGTTAAATGTGCTGCGGATATGTGCTGCACCACGCTCGATATTCTTGCGTTCTTTTCTCTTACGAGTAACTTTTTTAACTGTCTTAGCCATGCTCTCTCCTCCTTACTTCTTCTTATTAGCGATTGTACGCTTCGGACCCTTACGGGTTCTTGCATTAGTTTTTGTTCTCTGACCTCTTACAGGAAGTCCTCTTCTATGACGGATACCTCTGTAAGAACCGATTTCAGTAAGACGCTTAATGTTAAGCGCTACTTCACGGCGAAGGTCACCTTCAACTGTGTAGTTGTTATCTATTGCATCTCTGAGTTTTGCAATTTCGTCCTCTGTCAGATCCTTAACTCTTGTATCAGGGTTAATTCCTGTCTCTTCAAGGATCTTAGTTGCACTTGTTCTGCCTATTCCGTAAACATATGTGAGACCAATCTCAACTCTCTTTTCACGGGGCAGGTCAACACCGGCTATTCTCGCCATCTGTTAATACACCTCCAAAAATTAAATGAAACTATCTTTTATTGGATTAGGGGTAATTGATTATGCGTTTTGGGCAATCATACGAAATGATTTCAGCCGCGCCCTTAACGGACTAAAAAATCAGCCCTGCTTCTGCTTATGCTTGGGATTTTCACAAATCACCATTATTTTACCTTTTCTCTTGATAATTTTACATTTTTCGCATATAGGTTTAACTGAGGGTCTTACCTTCATTTGAAATACCTCCTAATTTAAGCATACGGGAAAACCCGAATACCTTAATACTTCGATTTATTTTGCCCGCCAAGTGATTCTTCCGCGGGTGAGGTCGTATGGAGAAAGCTCCACAGTAACCTTGTCTCCGGGCAAAATCCTTATAAAGTTCATTCTTAACTTGCCGGATATATGTGCTAATATCTGATGACCGTTTTCAAGCTCTACCTGGAACATTGCGTTCGGAAGTGCTTCAAGAACGGTACCTTCAAGTTCCAATACGTCTTCCTTAGCCAAGGCCTTCAACCTCCTTATAATCCTTTCAGCTCTTTTCTGATGTGAGCATCATACAGCGGGTTATATGCAGAAAGGTTTGTTTCCTTTCCTGTGCACTCAAGATGTTTGCAGTTTTTTCTTTTTGGCTCACTAAGAAGCTTGTTTTTACCGTCACATACGAAAGCATAATTGCCATCAGTTTTTATTACGATATAAACTGTACCTTCATCGTGTCCTTTTAAAGATTTAACTACTGTACCTTTTTTCATGCTATCACCTACACTGTAAGAA
>JAZSAR010000153.1:0-9586 GCA_045601965.1 Clostridia bacterium | reverse complement strand
GAATGTTTATCGGAATGCTTTTCCCGCTTATGGCAATCCCCTTATTTATAAGCTTTATGAAAGAAAAAAAGAAGGCGTGAAAAATTCCCGGAATGTTGCATTCCGGGAATTTTTTAATGCGGTTTCTATTGAAAAGGCAGGTATTTTGTGATAGAATAAAATAAGGTGATTTTATGAACTATTCAGAAAAGCTTAAGTATCATTTTAAGCCGGAGAAGGGTTGGATAAACGATCCCAACGGTCTTGTTTATTTTAACGGCTATTATCACGTTTTCTATCAGCATTGTCCTAACTTTGAAGTTCCGAATAAAGAAGCTGTTTACTGGGGGCATGCGAGAACAAAGGATTTTATATCCTGGGAGGAGCTTCCCGTGGCTCTTTCGCCCGACAAGCACTATGACAATGAGGGCTGCTGGTCGGGAACGGCAATCGTAAAGGATGATACGCTTTATCTTTTTTACGCATCCGTGACAACGGGAACGGTTCAGTCTGTCAGCATTGCATATTCAAAGGACGGAATCAATTTTGGAAAGTATGAAAAAAATCCCGTTATCAAAACCTACCCCGAAGACGGAGGCCCTGACTTCAGGGATCCTGCTGTTTGCTTTATAGACGGAAAATACCGCCTTGTTATGGCAACGGGACATAAGGAAACTAAAAAGGGCCGTTTGCTTATATACGAAAGCGAAGATTTATTTAACTGGAATTATGGCGGAATAATTGCTGAATGGGATGATTCTGTATATGCGGAATGTCCTTCACTGATTGACGAGGGAGAGTGCATATTACTTGCGGCATCGGTGTGTAAAACTGACTGGAAGCACTTTTTCAACGTGATGTACGGAAAGCTTGAAAACGGAAAATTCAAGGCAAAATTAAGCGGAAATGTGGACAGAGGTCCCGACCAATATGCCGGACAGATATTCCGTGACCATAAGGGGAGAAGCCTTCTTATAACCTGGATTCCCGGCTGGGACTATCAGGGCTATGCCGAAAAAGATGTGGGCTGTATGTCGGTACCGCGGGAGATGTTCACTAAAAACGGCAAGATATACGGCTATCCCGTAGAAGAAGTGCATCACTTGCTTAAAGACAGCGATCCTTTACTTAAAATGACAGATGACGGCTTTGAAATTGAGAGAACCGGAAGAGAAAGCGTGGTTCATAAAGGCGAGGTAAGCGACATTAAAATTCTCCGCGATGAATACATAATGGAAGTTTTCGTAAACGGCGGAGAAACTATCTATACGGTTTTATTGTGATTGGAAGAAAGGAAGTAAAGCTTTGACAGAGTGGATAAGATATATACTTGAAATTGCAGGGACCGTCGCCTTTGCGGTGTCGGGAGCGCTTGTTGCAATTGGCGCAGGGCTGGACCTTTTTGGCGTCACCTTCATCGGTGCCGTGACTGCCGTTGGCGGCGGAATACTGAGGGACATTCTTCTTGGTAAAACTCCTCCCTCGGCGTTTACCAACCTTATGTGGATAGTTCTTGCGATAGCGGTGTCGCTGGTGGTTTTTCTGGTTGCCTATATAATGCGTGAAAAATTTGATTCCGTAAAGGGCAAGATAGAGCATATAAATAACATATTTGATGCAGCAGGTCTTGCGGCGTTTACCGTTACGGGAGCAGAGGTTGCCATTACGGCAGGGTATCGGGGTAATTTCTTTATCCCGGTGCTTCTTGGTATGATAACCGGTGTGGGCGGCGGTATTTTCCGCGACATATTAACCGATACCACACCCTATGTGCTTAGAAAGCACGTTTACGCCCTTGCTTCAATTGCGGGCGGACTTTTGTATTATTTCCTCTCGGGAATAAACGTCACACTGGCATCGACAGTTGCGATAGCAGCGGTTGTCGCCATAAGGCTTCTTGCAACGTACTACCGCTGGAGCCTTCCTAAAGTACGAAAATAAATAAAGAAGTCAGGCTTTGCCTGACTTCTTTATTTATTTCATTATGTGCTTATTTTGAGCCTTAACCATACTGATTGTTCTCATAATAGCAAAAATATCTTCATCGGTAATGGGGAACTCATCACCGTTTACATAAGAATCGTAAAGATACTGCCAGAAGTCTGCCATAGTTGTTCCGCCTGCAACAGCCTCAATCTCCTCTTCAATCCAATTGATGGTAAAGGAGGATTCATAAGTGCCGGTCTTTCCGAAAGCGGCACCGGGAGTTTCGGGACTTGAGATTATTTCAGGAACTTCCTGCGCAGGATCAATATAACGAAGTCTGATTTTTTCGTTATTGAAGAAGGCAGCACCTCTGTCACCGTAAACCTCGTAATATCTGCCGCGTTTAATTGCCATACCGCCGCTTATGCACATATTTACAACTCTGTCATTGTCGCCGATAAAGCGGATACGCAAATGGTCTTCACAATCACCGCCTGCGGCTACATGATGAAGATAGCTCTGCATTTCAAAGGATGGTGTGCCTAAAAGCTTAAGAGACTGGTCGATGATGTGTGGGCCCCAGTTAAGAAGCTGTCCGCCACCAAATTCAGAAATTGTCTGCCAGTCATCTCTGTGCTGGAAGTCATTCTGCTCGGTATTGATTTCGTAAATCTTTCCAAGCTTACCGGAGTTTACTATGTCCATAACTTTCATAAATGCATCTTCAAAGCGTCTCTGCTGATGAACGAAAAGCCTCGGAGTTCCTTCTTTGTTTGCATACTTATATAAGTCAAGAATTTCTTCATAAGAAATGGTTGCAGGCTTTTCGAGAAGAACATCCTTGCCTGCCTTAAGAGCCATAAGAGCGTGCTTGTGGTGGTCGCAGGAGCGTGTTGCAACATAAACCATATCTATGTCATCCTGAGTGAGCATTTCTTCATAGTCTGAATATGTCCTGCAACCAAAGGTGTTTGCCATTCTGTTACGGCGTTCTTCAATAAGATCGCATGCTGCAACAATCTTATACTTATCAGAATAATACTTGCTGATTTCTCCGTTTGCCATAGGCCATCCAATTCTTCCTATACCAACGATAGCTAAGTTAATTACTTTCATAAAAATACTCCTTTTCTTATTTCATTTCGGGAAATTTATTTATTACGTTGTCATAGCTTCTCTTAAGGCAGTCAAGGGGGTCTTCGTCATAGGTGAAGTCCTGCTCAACGAGAGCATATTCGCATTCAGAATCATAAAGGGCTTTTATGTAGGAATCATAATCAAGTATTCCTTCGTATATGGGGCGAAGATAAACGGGAACATTGTTGAAACTTCCGTCCTCGGGGAGGGGCTTATAGTCCTTTAAGTGAATTATGGGAAGACGTCCCTTCAGGTCTCCTATAAGCTTTACCACGTCGCTTTGAGCGTGGGCGGCCCAGCCTAAATCAAGGGTGAAACCCAGTGCATCCTCGGGAAAATCTTCTGCGAGGCGCTCTATTACGTCAAGTCCGTCAAGCTTTGTAAATTCAAACCAATGGTTGTGATACATAAGCTTTGCACCCATATCCCGCATTTTAAGGGCGGCGGGAAGAAAGATTTTCTTGAATTCGTTGTATCCTTCTAAGCTTCCTCTCATCTCATTGGGCATACCGCCGATACCGATGTGGTTGCAGCCGAAAATTTTGTGGTCTGATACAACCTTTCCCGTTTCTTCGGAAATTCTCTTTGGGTCAATGTGAGTAAGAACGCATTTTAACCCGTTTTCAGCAAGCTTGTCACGGAGCCATTCAGGCTCATAAGCACAGGTGCCTGAAACCTGAACCACCTTATAGCCCATTTCGGCAACCTTTTCAAGGCAGGTTTCAAAGCCCTGGAGTGTGGTGGTCTGGCGGAACAATGTGTAAAGCTGTGCGCCTATCTGCATAATATTACCTCCTTAAATAATTAATACAAGCGTATATTACACTATTGATTTTTTTAAGTCAATAGTAAATTGTTTCCTTTTTTATATTGCAAATTGTGCCATTTCGTGGTATTATATTAAATGATATATTGTTGCCTTAAAAAACTCCGGAAAACAAATTAAGAGGATGAGAAAATGCTTGTTAAAAGATTCGGCCATTGCTATATAGACGACATCTCTTTCGGGCACAAGGTGGCAGAACCGCCGCTTAATAGAGATGGCCTTCATACCCACGAAATGTGTGAAATATACTGCGCCTTCAAAGGAAGCGGAAGGTATATAATCGAAGGCTCGGAGCATAAGCTTGAAAAAGGAAAACTGATTTTAATGCGCCCGGGTGAATTTCACAGAGCGCATCTTGATGAGGAATTGTATGAAAGCCTGGTAATAAATTTTCCTCCTGAGCTGGTTGATTCCTTTGATCCGGAGCGAAAGCTTTTGAGGCCGTTTTTTGATAGGCCGCTAGGAAAGAATAACGTATATTCAAGACAGAATGTGGCAAACACTGTTATATATGAGCTTTTCAATAGAATGGATGAGTGCAGTGGCGATAATTACGATAACGGTGTAAAGGTAAAAGCGCTCCTGTTTTCAGTTCTTATGGAACTTAATACGCTTTTTGATGCAAAGCTGTATGAAGATACTAAAGTTAAAAACAAGCAGGCATCGGAAATTGTAGAATATATAAATTCTCACCTTACCGGAACTTTATCAATAGAAAAGCTTTGTACTAAATTTTTTATAAGCAGGACACAGCTTAACAGAAAATTCAAAGAGGCAACTGGCACTTCGGTGTGGGAATATGTTACGGCAAAAAGACTTATGATGGCAAGAAGCATGATATTTAGCGGAACGGGAAGCGTTGAGGCGGCATCAAGCTCCGGGTTCGGAGATTATTCCGCTTTTTACAGGGCATACACCAAAAAATACGGTGTAAAGCCTTCGGATAAAACTGATACGATAAAATACAATCTGAAAGAGGAAATGTTATGAAAAAATTCCTTATAGTAGACGGAAACAGTATAATGAACCGTGCCTTTTACGGCATAAAGCTTCTCACTAATTCTGAGGGGCTTTATACCAATGCAGTTTACGGCTTTTTGAATATTTTATTTAAGAATATGGATGCGATAAACCCTGATTATGTCGCCGTCGCCTTTGACCTTAAGGCGCCCACCTTCCGTCATAAGCGCTATGCGGAATATAAGGCACAGAGAAAGGGAATGCCCGAGGGGCTCTTTTTGCAGATGCCGGTTATTAAAGAGGTACTTTCTGCAATGAATATAGCCATCCTTGAAAAGGAAGGCTATGAGGCGGATGATATAATCGGAACAATGGCAAAAAGATGCTCTGATTCCGGAATCGAGTGCGACATTGTAACGAGCGATAAGGACGATTTACAGCTTGCAAGTAAAACAACCAAGGTTTACCTTACCGTAACATCAAAAGGGCAGACCACAACGGATATTTACGATGAGGATGCAGTTTATGCAAAGTACGGCGTTACCCCGAAGGAATTTATCGACGTAAAGGGTCTTATGGGTGATACCTCGGACAATATCCCGGGCGTTGCGGGAATCGGCGAGAAAACCGCCTTTGCCCTTATAGGCGAATATAAGAGCATTGATGCGGTTTATGAAAATTTAGAAACTGCAAAGCTTGGGCCGTCTGCAAAGCAGAAGCTTAAGGACGGCAGGGATATGGCTTACTTAAGTAAGGAGCTTGCTACAATCGATGTTAATAGTCCCGTTGATGAAACAATAGATGACTGTGTGCTTTCAGAATATAACAACGAGGCTCTTTTAAGCCTTTTCACACGCCTTGAATTCAAGAGCTTTATCGAGCGCTGCAAGGTGGAGGCGGCACCTTTGGGAGAAGTGGTTTTGGCAAAGGAATTAACCGATACTGAAGAACTTATTGGTGTCCTTTGCGGTATTACGGAGTTTTATTATTATCTCTTCAAAAAGGAAGGTATGCCTCAGGCAATCGCTTTCCTGAAGGATGATGAGGTATATTATACAGAATTATCCCTTCGTAACTTCAAAGATATTTTCGAGGACAAAAATATTATAAAAGTTTCCCACGGCATAAAGGATGATATCGTGCTCTTGAGTAAAATGGGTATAGGCTATAAAAACTATGCCTTTGATGCGGAAATAGGAGCGTATATATTAGACCCCACGGCATCTGATTACAAGCTTTCAAGGCTTTCTATGGCGTATCTTTCACGCCTTGCGGAGGACTTTGAGGATAAGAAGGCGCCTTCTGTCAATGAAAACGAAAACAAGCTTAAAATAGCTGCCGATGCAGCTTTGGCGGTAAAAGATTTACAAAGCACTATCCTTACAAAGATAAAGGAAAATGAGCAGGAATTTTTGCTTTACGAGGTGGAGCTTCCTTTAATAAGAGTTCTTGCCGATATGGAGATTACGGGCTTTTCTGTGGATGCAAAAATGCTGGAAGATTACGGAAAAGAGCTTGACCTTCGCATAAAATCATTGGAGGACAGCATTTACTTTATGGCGGGAGAAGAGTTTAACATAAACTCTCCCAAGCAGCTTGGAACAGTTTTGTTTGAACATTTAAGTCTTCCTGTTATTAAAAAGACAAAGACGGGTTATTCCACAGATGCGGAGGTTTTGTCGGAACTTGCGGGAAAATTCCCTATTGTTGAGTCCATCCTTGAATATAGACAGATGGCAAAATTAAAGGGCACCTATGTTGACGGTATGCTTCCCTTAATCGGCGAGGACGGAAAAATTCATTCAACCTTCAATCAGACCGTAACCGCAACGGGAAGAATAAGCTCAACTGAGCCTAATTTGCAGAACATTCCCGTAAGAATGGAGGAGGGAAGGCGCCTTCGTAAAATGTTTACCGCAGACAGTGAAGGAGAAATTTTAATCGATGCGGACTATTCACAGATTGAACTTCGTGTGCTTTCACACCTTTCGGGAGATGAGGCAATGCAGAAAGCCTTCCTTGACGGAACGGACGTTCATAAAAGATGCGCTTCCGAAATATTCGGCGTTCCGGAAGATGAGGTAACAGACTCAATGCGCCGCCGTGCAAAGGCGGTAAACTTCGGCATAGTTTACGGAATAAGCGAATTTGGTCTTGCCAAGGATATCCACGTTAGCCGTGCCGAGGCAAAGCGCTATATGGAGGCATATTTTGAAACATATCCTAAAATAAAAGCCTTTATGGATAATACTGTGGCAGAGGCAAAGGTGGACGGAATAGTTAAGACTATGTTTGGCAGACGCCGTTATATTCCCGAAATTTTGTCGGGCAACTTCAACACCCGCTCCTTCGGCGAGCGCGCGGCAATGAATACTCCCGTTCAGGGAACAGCGGCGGATATAATAAAAATCGCTATGGTAAGGGTAAGCAGGGCTCTTTCTGAGGAAACGGAAAACTGCCGTCTTATACTTCAGGTGCACGATGAACTTATAGTTTCAGCACCCGTGGAAGAAGCAGACAAGGCTGAAGAAATTTTAGTAAGTGAAATGGAAAATGCTGCGAAAATTGCTGTTCCGCTTCTGGCGGATGCAGGTCGCGGTTTTTCCTGGTATGATGCAAAATGAGATATGTACTTGGATTAACCGGCGGTACCGGTGCGGGAAAAAGCGCAGTAAGCTCTTTGCTTGAAAAAAGCGGCGCAACGATAATTGATGCTGATAAATTAAGCCGCGAAATAACAAAAGAGGGCGGAATTGCTCTGCCGGAAATAGATGCATCTTTCCCGGGAGTCATAAAAAACGGGGTGCTTGACAGAAAAGCCCTCGGAAGAATAGTTTTTTCAGATAAGGAGAAGCTTTTAATATTAAATGAAATTACGCATAAATATATTATTGAGCTTACGAAAAAGGCGATAGAAGCATCAAAGGGGCTTATAGTTCTTGATGCACCGCTTCTTTTTGAAGCAGGGGAAGATAAGCTTTGCGACAAAGTTATTTTTGTGGATGCCGATGAAAAAAACCGCCTTGAACGAATTGTTAAAAGGGACAATTTGAGTATAGACGAAGCAAAGGCAAGAATTGAAGCAAGAAATCTTTCGCCCATAAAGGAAAAGTGCGATTTTGTTATTATGAATAACGGTGACATAGATAAGCTTGGAGCCCGGGTTATGGCAATTGTAAAAGAGTGCACCGGAAAGGATATTTTTAGTAAATGAAAAAGGTTTTAAGGCTGTTTATTTTAATTTTCATATTGGCGCTGGCATCGTCCTTCTGCCTTGAGAAAATAGAAGTAAAGTATAAAGATATAATTGATACTGTTGCGGAAGATTATTCCGTTGACAGACATTTGGTTTATGCGCTTATTATGGCGGAGAGTAACTTCAATCCTGAGGCAAAGTCCGTTAAGGATGCATCTGGGCTTATGCAGCTGACGGAGGATACTGCCCTCTGGTGTGCTGAAAAAGTGGGGGATAAAAACCTTGCGGCAGAAGTCAATGTTCCTGAAGTAAATATCCGCCTGGGATGTTTTTATCTTCGCTATCTTCTGGATAAGTACGGAGGCGAAGAAACAAGCGCGCTTGCCGCATATAATGCGGGAAGCGGAAATGTGGACGAGTGGCTTATGGATTCTGCCTATTCGCCCGACGGGAAAAGCCTTACAGGTGCGCCTTTTCCCGAAACGGATAACTACATTAAAAAAATAGCCTTTTACAAAAAGTTATACAGGCTTTTATACGGAGACTGATTATGGCAAATATAATTGAAATTACGGATATTAAAAATCCCTGCCTTGACGTTTACTGCCGATTAACGGAAGCACAGCTTAAAAACAAGCTCGATAGGGAAAAGGGGCTCTTTATTGCAGAAAGCCCTAACGTTATAAAGTATGCTCTTGAGCGTGGCTATGAGCCTGTTTCCCTTTTAATGGAAAGAAAAAGGATAGAGGGAAGCGGAAAAGAAATAATAAAAATGGCGGGGGATATTCCAGTTTATACTGCGGACAGCGAAATTCTTGAAAGCCTGACGGGTTACCCCCTTACGCGTGGAATTTTATGTGCTATGAAGCGCCCCGCCTTAAAAAAGCCCGAAGAGATAATAGAGGGCGCAAGCCGCATTGCTGTCTTGGAAGATATTGTTGATACAACAAATGTGGGTGCAATATTCAGAAGTGCGGCGGCTCTCGGAATTGATGCGGTGCTTTTAACGCCCTCCTGCTCAGATCCATTAAACAGAAGAACGGTAAGGGTAAGTATGGGCACGGTTTTCCAGGTTCCCTGGACATATCTTGGAGAGAATGTTTCCGATTGGCCGGGGAGTGGGCTTTCCTTCCTTAACGAAAGGGGATTTGCAAGCTGTGCTATGGCACTCTGGAACAACTCTGTTTCAATTGATGATGAATGTCTGAAGAAAGAGGATAAGCTTGCAATAATATTAGGGACTGAGGGCGCGGGGCTTAAAAGAGAAACTATTGAACAAAGTACATACACGGTGAAAATTCCCATGCAGCACGGTGTTGACTCACTTAATGTGGCATCGGCATCAGCGGTTGCCTTCTGGGAACTGAGGCAAAGATAAAAAAAGGAATTGGTGCGCTGCACCAATTCCTTTTTTATATAAACTTTCTTATAACCTCGGCAACAAAGCCTTCGTTGTTTGTAAGGGGAGAAATATATTTTGCATTCCTTTTTGCGCCCTCGGTGGCGTTTTGGGGAACTGCGGAAAAGGCGGCGAAGTTAAGCATTGGATTGTCGTTTTCCGA
>JAZSAR010000152.1:0-3577 GCA_045601965.1 Clostridia bacterium | reverse complement strand
AACGTTCCCAGCCACATCATCAAGGTCATATTTGCCCTCTTCTTCAGCAATAATCGCATGAAAAACCACCTGCATAAGGACATCTCCAAGCTCGTCCATTGTCTTTTCATCGTTGCCTTCGTCAATGGCATCGAAGGTTTCATAGGCCTCTTCCAGCATATTCATTTTAATTGAATCGTGGGTCTGCTCTCTGTCCCAGGGGCAACCTCCGGGTGCACGAAGAGTCTTCATGAGCTCTACAAATTCATACACATTCTTTTTCATATCATTTTCCTCTTTTCCATAAACGCCAGAATCTTTTCTCCTTTTGGAAGAAGAAGTATTTCTTCCCTTTTAAGTGTCTTGGTAAGTATAATTGCCGCAAAATATACTATAACGGAAATACCGATTGATATTATCATTGCGATTTTTTCCCCGGTTATGCCGGAAAGTGCCGACTGCACTCCAAAGGTAAATATACCCATAACTGCTCCGCAAAATACAGGTTTTAAGATAAATCCCTTAAAATCAGGTCTGATACCGGAATTTTTGCAAAGAGCAATTATATTAAGGGTTGCCACCACAATATAGCAAAGGAGTGTTCCGATGGGTGCGCCCATGATATTTATTTCAGGCTTGCCAACAAGAACAAGGTTTGTAAGAATTTTAACCGCTCCGCCAATAAGCATATTGACAACAGGAATCCATACCTTGCCCCAGGATTGAAGAAGGGCATTTACAATCTGAACCAATGTTAAAAACAGCACCGCAACACCCATAACATTAAGAAGCACAGAAAAGCTACCGTCCCCGTAAATAAAGGACAATATAGGCTTTGCCAGTATGCTTATTCCTGCGGCGCAGGGAAGCGCCAGCACAATTGTTATCAAAAGCGCCGACTTTGTAAAGCTGCGGCTCTTCTTTTTATCATTTTCTGCATTTGCAGAAGCTATCGCGGGAACCGCACTTGTGGCAATTGCAGAAATAACAACCGCGGGCATATTGAAAAGTGTGATTGCACGGACTAAATAGCCGTAAACAAATGCCGCCTTATTTTCTTTAAGCTTTTCTTTTTTATTTTCGGCACCGCTTTTTTCTATATTTGAAAGTATTTCTTTATAATCTTCCATTCTTTCTTCATTAAGATTAGAAAGGATAGATTCCTCTGCCACATCGCTTGTTGCAATATATCCCTTCATCTGATTTGTTACCATGGCGGTATCAATAAAGGATGTAAGGGTGAAAACAGAAACACCGAGAGTTATGGGCACGGCAATTTTCACTATATTAATGAGCACCCTTTTTGCTGAAAGCGTCGTTTTCCCGGATTTCTTTTCGTTTTTCTTTCCCTTTAAATAATAAAGCACAAGGAAGGTTATTCCTATTACGCTTCCCACCGTAACGCCAAAAATGGCTCCTGCGGAAGCATACATCTTACCCATAGGAAGCATAATGTAAGCAAGGGAAAGACCGACAAAAAGCTTGCATGCAGCCTCAATTACTTCACTTATCGCTGTAGGAAGCATATTACCGTGTCCCTGGAAATAACCTCTGAAGGCGCTCATCCCCGCAACGAAAAGAAGGCTGGGGCTCATGGCAATCATAGTGATGTATGCATCAGGATACCCCAAAAGTCCCGAAAACAGCTTTGAGCCTGCAAAAAGCACTATGCTTCCGATTCCGCCAATGCATAAAAGAAGAATAAGCGAAACCTTAAGTATCTTTTTTGAACCGTCATAATCTCCTACCGAATCAGACTCTGCCACAAGCTTTGATATAGCTGTGGGAAGCCCTGCCGTGGAAATTACAAAAAGCAGATTGTAAATCATATATGAGGTATTGTAAAGCGCCATTCCGTCTGTCTGAAGTACGAACGTATCCAGCGGAATTTTAAATATTGCCCCGATTATTTTAACTAAAATATTGGCTATGGCGATAATCATGGCGCCTTCAATAAAGCCCATTTTTTTATTTTTCTCCATAGGACACCTCTTTTTTATTTTTTTGAATAAAAGCAAACTAAAAGGGTATTATAATAAATGTGTGGTGACACACAAGTCTTTTTCATTATTCCCTTCTCCAATATTTTACAGCCAAAGGCTGTAAACAGAAAGAGTTTCCTTAAGCTAAGGAACTCTTTTTGTTTTTTATCCTTTTATTTTATCGAAATAAGCTTTAAGCGACTGTTCAAACTTATTATCTCCCGGCTCATAATATTTTCTGTTTTTTATTTCATCAGGAAGATACTGCTGAGCCACATAGTGATTCGGATAGCTGTGAGGATACTTATATGTGAGCCCTCTTCCCATCTTTGACGCTCCGCTGTAGTGAGAGTCCTTAAGATGAGGAGGAATATCCCCCGTATTTCCGGAAGACAAATCCGACATTGCCGCATCAATTGCCATAATGGCACTGTTGGACTTAGGTGCGGTTGCAAGGAGCAGCGTCGCCTCGGCAAGAGGAATCCTTGCTTCGGGAAAGCCCAACTGAAATGCTGCATCCACGCAGGATTTCACAATGCTTATCGCCTGAGGATAAGCCATTCCCACATCCTCTGCTGCAATTACTAAAAGGCGCCTTGCGATAATCTGCAAATCATCTGATGCCACAAGTCTTGCAAGATAATGCATCGCCGCATCGGGATCGCTTCCTCTGATGGACTTCTGGAAAGCACTTATTATATCATAATGACTGTCTCCGTCCTTATCATATCTCAATGCCTTTTTCTGGGTGCAATCCTCTGCAGTGGTGAGCGTCACATGGATTTTACCGTCAGAATCAGGATTTGCGGCGAGCATACAAACTTCAACGGAGTTAAGTGCCTTTCTGACATCTCCTCCGGAAAGATGAGCTATATGAGTTATGGCATCATCGTCAAAGGTCACATTTTTTTCGCCGGAAATATTCTTTATTGCCCGACGCACCGCTTTTTCCGTTTCGCTTGGCGAAACTTCCTTAAACTCAAATACCGTGCAACGGGATAAAATAGCGTTGTAAATGTAAAAATAAGGATTTTCCGTGGTGCTGGCAATAAGGGTAATTTTACCGTTTTCAATAAATTCCAGAAGTGACTGCTGCTGTTTTTTATTGAAGTTCTGAATCTCGTCAAGATATAAAAGAACCCCGTCCATCCCCAGTATTCCGTCAAGCTCGTTAATTATGCTTTTTATATCACTGACTCCCGCCGTTGTAGCGTTTAAGCGATAAAGCCTTTTATTGCTTTTTTCGGCAGCAATATTGGCTACCGTAGTTTTGCCGGTACCGGAAGGCCCGTAAAAAATCATATTGGAAATATTTCCAGATTCAAGCATATTGCGAAGGGCCTTTCCTTCCGATAAAAGATGCTCCTGCCCCACTACATCGGCTATGTCTGTCGGTCTCATTCTGTCAGCCAGAGGTCTTAATGCCATAAAACTTCCTCCTTCCCGAAAAATTGCTTTGCCAAAGCCCTTGGGGCTTTGGCAATAATATTAATAGAGAGGATATTTGTCGCAAAGAGCTTTAACTCTTGCTCTTGCCTCGTCGTATTTTGCTTCGTCGCCAAGTGCCGCAATCTTTATGATTTTAGCAACTTCCTGCATATCATCTTCCTTGAAAC
>JAZSAR010000151.1:0-15913 GCA_045601965.1 Clostridia bacterium | reverse complement strand
ATTGACAGAGGATATGAAAAATTTGAAGAGAATTTAAGGATGCTTGGAGCAGACATACAAAGGAAGTGATGAGTTGTCGGATTCAGATAAAAGGAATATCAGTTCTTATGAAAAACAGGAGGCTGAAAGATCAGCAAGGGCGAAAAAAAACAGAAAGAGAAGGCTTCGAACAAGGAGAATTCTTACAGTTCTTTTTACATTGTTGCTTTTGCTTTGCGTCACTTTCATTTTCATTAAAACTCCGCTGTTTAATGTTGAATCAATAATTATTGAAGGAAACAGCCTGGTTTCGGACGAAGAAATTCTGGCTTCGGTAAAAATGAGTGAAGGAGAAAATATTTTTTCTCACAGCGAAGGATATATGGAAAAACGGCTTATGTCGGTTCCTTATATAAGTGAAGCTGAAGTACAAAAGAAATATCCTTCGAAAATAGTCATAAAGGTTTATGAAGAGGATGAGTTTGCAGCGCTGGAGTTTGCGGGAAAGATAATTTCCTGCGATAAAAACGGAAAGTCTGTAAATATCATTACCCCTGAAAAGAAAGAAACTCTTATGCTTGTAAAAGGATGCAATGAAGGAGAGTTTTCCTTAGGAGAGTATGTGGTTCTTTCCGCAGAGGAGGAAACAGATACATTCTATAGATGTCTTACAGCCATCAAGGATTACGGATTTGCCGGCGTAAGCGAGATTGATATGACGGATACGGATGATATAGTATTTACTATCAGCGGGAACCTGATATTGAAATTAGGAGAGCTCGGAAATGAAGATGAGCTTTCCTACAAAATGGCATATATAAAAGAGGTTATGGACAATTTGCCGCAGAATATAAGCGGAATTATAGATGCGACAAATATAGAATCCGGAGTATCCTACAGAACGGGAGAATTCGAATATAAGACTGAAGCTGAAGCGGAAGTTTCCGAGGAGATAACAGAAGGAACTGAAGCCGGCTTGGAGCAAGAGGAGGAAGCAGGAGAAGAAACAGAATAATTTAATAATTTATCTTTAAAGTTTTAAGATTAATCATTGACAAATTGCAAAAAATAGTATAATATATAATAGTAAAATTGGATAAGGAGGCAAAAATAATGCCGGAGGATAGAATTGCTATGGAAGAAACACAGATTATAAAAGTTATTGGTGTAGGTGGCGGCGGAAACAACGCTGTTAACCGAATGGTAGATGCAGGCGTTAAACATGTTGAGTTTATCGCTGTTAATACAGATGCGCAGGCTCTTGCTTGCTCAAAGGCTGACAGAACTCTTCAGATTGGTGATAAGGTAACTAAGGGACAGGGTGCAGGATCCGATCCCGAGGTTGGTAAGAAGGCTGCTGAAGAATCTATCGGAGATATTGAAAAAGCTATTGAAAATGCAGATATGGTATTCATCGCTGCAGGTATGGGTGGCGGAACAGGTACAGGTGCTGCTCCCGTTATTGCTGCTATTGCAAAACAGAAGGGTATTCTTACTGTTGGTATCGTAACAAAGCCCTTCCAGTTCGAAGGTAAGAGAAGAATGGACAAGGCTATGGAAGGTATCGAGGCTCTTAAGGCTAATGTAGATACAATAGTTGTAATTCCCAACGACAAGCTTCTCACAATCGGAAGTGCTAAGACCACATTGATTGATGCTTTCAAGATGGCTGACGAAGCTCTTCGACAGGGTGTTCAGGGTATTACAGAACTTATCAGCAACGTTGGCTTCATGAACGCAGACTTTGCCGATGTAACAAGTGTAATGAAGGATGCAGGATGCGCACACTTCGGTATCGGACGTGCTTCCGGCGAAAACAGAGCTGAGCTTGCTGCAAAGGCTGCTATCGAAGCTCCCCTTCTTGAAACAAATATCGAAGGTGCAACAGGTATTCTTATGTGTATTTCCGGTAACAGAGACCTTTCTCTCTTTGAAGTTAACGAGGCTGCTGAGCTTGTTCAGAGCTATGCTGATCCCAACGTATTCTTCAAGATGGGTATGACAAACGACGAATCTATGGGCGATGATGTTTCTATCACCATTATCGCAACAGGTTTTGAAGGTAAAGAAAAGAAGAAGAACGGCGGACGTAACTTCTTTGATCCCGAGATGTTTGATGATACATATCCTGACATCCCCAGCTTCCTTAAGAAGCCTGACTTAGAATAAAATAAAAAGCCCGGTATTCCGGGCTTTTTTGATAGGAGGATAAAAATGTTTGATTTGGATAAATACATGATTCCCTTTTGGGAAGGTAATATAATAGAGGATGAATCCTGCTTCGTAATGGAGGATGAAGAAGGCAATCTTATGCCTATAAGCCTTTTATATAAGGCGGATAAAGTTCTTAAGGTTACAGACTATACGCTGACTGTCACCTATGAAGAAGGAAAGGATTACATGGTGGAAGACGGGAAAATTATCGTTATTCCCGAAGGAAGGATTCCTGTCATGAAGAGTAAGGATTTCTTTCTTGATGAAAAGATTGAAGGAAAGTCCTTTATGCGCCGAAATGGAAAGTTCCTTGTCTTTGCTGTATGGGTACTCATGTATCCTTACCAGATTGCAGTTACTTATGAACATTCGGAAAAGTGGGGAAGATATATTCCTGAGTCAAAGGGCGCAGAGCTTAAAAATTTCATAAAGAAGCTTGAAAATAAAGAGAGTGTTAAAATACTTATATTTGGTGACAGTATATCGGCAGGTGCAAATGCTACATCCTTAAAGGCAGAAATGTTGCCCGGTCTTCCTAAATGGGATGCGCTTTTGGTGGGCGAGCTTAAAAAGAAATACGGCTATGATGATATCGAAATCGTAAACACCTCCGTTGGGGGAAAGGCAAGTGCCTGGGGACTTGAAACTGCAGAAGAAAACGCTGTTAAGTATAATGCAGACCTTGCGATAATAGGCTTTGGCATGAATAACTGTGGCACACCGCTTCCTGATTTCAAGAAGGATATTGAGGATATATGCAAGGCTCTGAGAGAGGGCAAGAGCGATACTGATATTATTTTGCTTGCAACAATGGTTCCGAATAAGCTTCTTGCAGGCTTCTGGGGAAATCAGCCCTATCAGCAGTATGTACTTAATGAAATTGCCGCTGAATTTGATAATATGGTTGTTTGCAATATGACGGAGTATCATAAGGCTATGCTTGAAACCAAGAAGTTTGAGGATATGACGGGAAATAACGTAAATCATCCAAACGATTTCCTTATAAGAGGGTATGCTCAGTGTCTTTTTAAGACTCTTGAAAAATAATAAATAAACGAAAAACGGAAATGCTTCTGCATTTCCGTTTTTCGTTTAGAAAATCATTGGATAAAAGGGTTTATATCTCAAAGAATTGTTTTTGGAAAACAAATTCTCAGGGATAAGCAATTATTCTTCCTCGTTTCCTTCAAGGAAATCATCGGATAAATCGTCATCCTTGCTCTTGGGAGCAGTTTCAGCTTTGTAGTGAGCTAAAACCTTTTCCTTTACTTCGCTGAATACTTCGGGATGCTCCATTAAGTACTGTTTTGCATTTTCTCTGCCCTGAGCAATACGCTCATCGTTATAGGAAATCCATGCGCCTGCTTTGTTAATGATGTCAAGTTCAACCGCCATATCGAGAACAACACCTTCGGGAGCAAAGCCCTTGCCGTAAATCATATCGAATTCAGCCTTCTTGAAGGGGGGAGCAACCTTGTTCTTAACGATTTTAACTTTTGTCTTTGTACCGATAACGTTAGCGCCTTCCTTTATGGGCTCGCCCTTACGGATATCCATTCTTACAGAAGAGTAGAACTTAAGTGCCATACCGCCTGTAGTTGTTTCGGGATTTCCGAACATAACACCAACCTTTTCACGGAGCTGGTTTATAAATACTACGATGGTGTTGGTCTTGTTGATTACGCCTGCCAGCTTACGGAGAGCCTTGGACATAAGTCTTGCCTGCATACCAACCTGCTGGTCTTCCATTTCGCCGTCAATTTCAGCCTTGGGAACAAGTGCTGCAACGGAGTCAACAATTACAAGGTCAACTGCACTGCTTCGAACCAGAGCTTCAACGATTGCAAGCGCCTGCTCACCTGTGTCGGGCTGGGAAACCAAGAGCTCATCGATATCAACACCCAGGGTTTTAGCATATTCGGGATCAAGTGCATGCTCGGCATCAACGAAAGCAACAACGCCTTCTTCTCTTTGACACTGTGCGGCAAGAAGAAGAGTAAGTGTTGTTTTACCGGAAGATTCGGGACCGTAAACTTCCACAATTCTGCCCTTGGGGATACCGCCGATACCAAGAGCGATATCAAGGCTTAAAATACCTGTGGAAAGGGCTTCAACCTCTAAATTAGAGGAATCGCCCAGCTTCATGATTGTTCCTTTACCGTAATCTTTTTCTATCTGAGCAAGAGTGCTTTTAAGTGCATCTGCCTTGGACTGGCTGTCAACTTTAGGTGTAACTGCTTTTTTCATATATATAGACCTCCTTGAAAATAAGAACAAATATTCGCGTTTTTCTATATTATAAATGCGAACATATGTTTTGTCAATAGTTTTTTGAAAAAAATTAAAAATTATTTTTGTTTCATCAGCTGGCGGTACTTATAGGGTGTTATTTTATTGTGTGAAACGAAGGTGTTTATGAAGTAGGCACTTGATGTGAAACCGCATTTCTCAGCTGTTTCCGTAACTGAAAGCCCGGATTCCAACAAGTATTTTGCGTGTTTAAGCTTAGTAAGAGTGTGAAAGGAATTAACCGTCATACCTGTGGTTTTTTTGAAATCCCCCGCAAGCTTTGTACGGCTTATGAAAAATTCTGAAGCAAGATTTTCAAGTGTGATTTTTTCGGCATAATGAGCCTCGATAAATGAAATAACATCATTTATATATGTTCCGGTAAGCTTAACGGGAGTTAAATCTGTTTTTGAAAAAATATCGTGTATTTTCATATAGAGTGTTCCTAAGATAAGCTTTGCTCTTAAGACTGAGTCTTCGGTATAAGGCGACACATATACAGATTTAAGAATTGAAAAATAGTGATAAAGCTCCGAATACTCTTCGTCCGTAAGAGGAGCAATAAACGATGGGGTGCTTACAGAATATACAGCGGGAATAGCATCGTACAGATTTTCAAAATGTACGAAAATCTGATGCCTCTCGTAAAGACAGTCCGGAGCGATATATGGATTGTGCAGCTGATATGCCTTAGAGCATATCAGACTTTTTCCGGAAACCTTGGTTATTATATCGTCGGAAATATAGGTTATTTCTCCGCTTTCGACCAGCGATATTTCATCAAAGGTATGAGAATGCAAAAATTTTTTGTCTCCGGAAAAACCGATTCCCTTGTAGTATTCTATATTTTTTAAGGCGATCTTCATAAAAACACCTCCCTTTCGTTAAAATGTGTACGATTTTACAATTTTTGTACGATAGTGTGTTGAAAATTGCTCTTTATTATTATATAATAAAGAAAAGCTTTAGTCAAGGAGGAAAGATAATGGATAGATTATATAAGAGAAGTAACACCGCGAAGTGTGTGGAGCTTGACAAAATGTGGGACTTCAGAGTAGACCCGGAAAATAAAGGCATTGAGGATAAATGGTTTTCCTCTTTCCCGGAGGACAGCCGCAAGATGAACGTGCCTTCCTGCTGGAATACGGAAATTGATTTGTTCCGTTACATCGGAACAGCGTGGTATCACACCACCTTTGAAACTAAAAGTGAAAATATAGCGATAAAATTCTTTTCGGTAAATAATGAAGCGGATGTATACCTTGACGGAGAGCACCTTGGCAATCACTACGGCGCATTTTTAGAATTCGGCTATGAGATAAAAGGTCTTTCAACGGGAAAGCACACTCTTACGGTGAGGGTAAACAACGACAGTAACTCGGTTGATACCTATCCTTTGACTGACGTTGACTGGCTTAACTACGGCGGCATCGCAAGAAGAGTTGAGATAAGAGAGCTTTCTGATGTTTTAATAAAAGACTGCCGCGTCAGATATAAAATTGAAAACGACTACAAGGATGTCCGCCTTAATTTAAGCACAAAAATAAAGACATTCAAAAGCGTAGAAGACAAGCTTGAAATTTATATAAATGACGAGCTTAAATATGAAAAAGAGCTTACCTTAGACGGAGAAGAAGAAATTGAATTTCCCGAAATATTAATAAAGGATGCATCTCTCTGGGGAATCTTTAAACCTAATTTATACTACATAAAGGTTAAATTCGGAGGAGAAGACTTAATAGAGCGAACAGGCTTCCGTGAAATAAAAACCGAACATATGGACATTTTATTAAACGGCGAAAAAATTAAGCTTTTAGGAATCAACCGTCACGAAATCCATCCCGACTGGGGCTTTACCATGCCCTTTAACCTTATAAAGAAGGATATTGACATAATTAAAAACTTAAACTGCAACGCCATAAGAACAAGCCACTATCCCAATTCTCAGCTTACCGCTGACTACTGCGATGAGGTCGGTATGCTTTTCTGGGAGGAGCTGCCACTTTGGGGAAGACCTGAGGCTGCAATGGTGACAGACCTTACAAAGGCAAGGGTTCTTCCTATGATTGAGGAAATGATAAATGCAGGCTTTAATCATCCGAGCATTGTGATTATCAGTATGCATAACGAATGTGCAACCGACACCAAAGGCGGATATGAATTCACAAAAATGATGATGGAAAAGGCAAGAAGCTTAGATAACAACAGGCTCTTTACCCACGTTACCAACAGAGGCGGAGATGCATATCCCGATATCTGCTATGAGTTTGACGATATCATATGTATGAATAAATATATTGGCTGGTACGAAGGTGTGGAGACAGGCGACTGGAATGCCTTCATTGAACGATGGGAAAAGCACATTGAAGCTTGTAACTCTTCTGATAAGCCCCGTCTTATGACGGAGTTTGGTGCAGGTGCAATACCCGGAGTTAACACCTTCGAGGCACAGCGATGGACCGAGGATTATCAGGCGGACTACCTTGAGTTTTCTCTTAATCAGCTTCTTTCAAACGCTAAAATTGCGGGAACATATATATGGCAGTATTGTGATATTCATATTCCCTTCGGACGTGAGCTTGCCCGCCCCAGAAGCTTTAACAATAAGGGTATTGTGGATGAATACCGCCGTCCTAAGAGAGCATACCGCGTGGTTCAGGAAATTTACGGAAAAGAAATGGGTGAGGGTGCTCATTTTGACAGAGCAAGGATTAACAACTATACCTTGCCTAAATGGAAATAAGAAATCGATAAAAACGCCCGACGGGCGTTTTTATTTTGGTCTTGTATATAAAGGAAAGTTCTGCTATAATGATATTATATAAATTTAAGCAGAGGTATTATTATGGAAGAACATAAAAGAAGAGTGCGCTATAAAGGAACGCACCCCAAAAAGTTTTCGGAAAAATATAAGGAGCATCAGCCCGATAAGTACAAAGATGACATAGAAAAAATCATCAGCAAGGGAAAAACCCCCGCAGGTATGCATATATCCATAATGGTTGACGAAATTTTGGATTTTCTTAAAATTGAGCCCGGCGAAACCGGGTATGATGCTACACTCGGCTATGGCGGACACACGGAAAAGATGATGGAGTGCCTTAAAGGGCAGGGACATATGTACGCCACCGACGTAGACAGGGAAGAGTCGGCCAAAACAAAGGCACGCCTTGCCGATAAAGGCTACGGCGAAGAAATACTCACAATTAAAAATATGAACTTTGCCGAAATCGACAAGGTGTCGGACGAGGAAAAGTTTGACTTTATATTGGCGGACCTTGGCGTATCATCCATGCAGATAGATAATCCGGAGCGCGGCTTTTCCTATAAAATTGACGGGCCTCTTGATTTAAGACTTGACCAGAGCAGCGGAGTCAGTGCATCGGAGAGACTAAAAGAGCTTTCGGAGGATGAAATAATCGGTATGCTGATAGAAAATTCCGATGAGCCTTATGCCGAGGAAATTGCATCGGAGATAATGAAGACCTATTCTTCGGGAGGCAGAATAGAAACCACCACTGACCTTCGCAGGATAATTGAAAAGGCACTCGGTAGCCTTCCCAAAAAGGAAAAGGAAGAGGCGGTTAAAAAAAGCTGTCAGAGGACGTTTCAGGCACTCAGAATTGACGTTAATTCCGAGTTTGAAGTGCTTTATTCATTCCTTGAAAAGCTTCCTTCCGTTATGAGCGATAAGGGAAGGGTTGCGGTTTTAACCTTCCATTCCGGGGAAGATCGTCTGGTTAAAAAGGCATTTAAGAAGTATCTTAAAGAAGGCGTGTTTTCGGAAATTTCCGAGGATGTAATCCGCCCATCGGGAGAAGAATGCT
The DNA here is from genome assembly GCA_045601965.1 of Clostridia bacterium. Lineage (GTDB taxonomy): Bacteria > Bacillota > Clostridia > CAKSNL01 > HGM11501 > HGM11501. Next base: position 7,604 of record JAZSAR010000151.1, on the reverse strand, counting down.
TCAGAAATCCGAGAGCGAAATCCACCAAAATGCGCTGGGCGAAAAAGTGAAAAAGGGGCACCGAAGCAAAAGCTTCGATGCCCTTTTTATTATTCATTGTAATCGAAATTAAGTTCATCCTTTAACCACGCGGCGCTGAGTGGTGCCCAGCTTGATGCGTGAGGTTTTTGGTGTGCAAGCCCCATACCGTGACCGCCTGTGGGATAGATGTGTAATTCAAAGGGGACTTTGTTTTCGGAAAGTGCCTTTGCCATATCAATACTGTTGGAAACGGGAACCACGGGATCTTCTGCCGTGTGCCACAAAAATGTGGGCGGGGTTTCCGGATTAACGTGTTTTTCTGCCGATAAGAAGTCCGAAAGTGCCATATATTCGTCACCGGGATAATCTGATAAAAGATTCTTTCTTGAGCCGATGTGAGTATACTTGCTGCTTAAGGAAAGCACGCCGTAGCAAAGAATTGCACCGTTGGGACGGGCAGAAACTTCGTCGATTTCGTCCTTTTCCTCAACTTCAAAATCATAGTGAGTGAGTAAGGATGACGCCAGATGACCGCCTGCGGAAAAGCCGAGGATTGCTATCTGTTCGGGATTTACGTTGTACTCCTTTGCGTGATAGCGGACATATCTGATTGCACGAAGGGCATCGTAAAGCATTGCGGGGTGGTTGTAGGGGGCAAGACGGTAGGTTACAACAAAGGCATTAAAGCCGTTGTTATTATAAAATTCTGCGATTTTTGAGCCCTCGTTTTCCAGTGATAAATGGTGATATCCGCCGCCGGGGAAAATGATTACGGTGCCAAGGGGCTTATCCGAATCAATCAAAAACGGCTCCATTACCGGAATCTGACCGAATTCTTCTTTATAAAGCGGAATGTTTTCCTTTTCCCATAAATTAATCATCATACCAAATCCTCCTTTACTGTTCTTCTTATAAGGTCGTAAACGTGAAGCATTGCTGAATTTCTCACGCGGTCTCTCGCACCGGGAATGAAAAGCTTAAAGGCTTTTTCGTATTTTTCGGTGGAAATTGCAATCCATACAGTTCCCACGGGCTTATTGGGAGTGCCACCGGTGGGACCTGCGATTCCGCTGGTGGAAACGCCGATGTCGCTGCCTGCTTTAAGGCGGACACCCTTTGCCATCTGAAGCACGGTTTCTTCCGATACCGCACCGCATTTTTCAAGTGTTTCGGGAGAGACGCCCAGGGCATTGACCTTGGCTGAATTTGCATAGGTAACGGCACCGTATAAAAACACCTCGGAGGAGCCCGAAAGGTCTGTTATTGCCGAGGCAATCATCCCGCCGGTACAGCTTTCAGCCGATGCAAAGGTAAGCTTTTTCTCACGGAGCAAATCAAGAACGCATTGGGGCAGGGAATAGGTGAGCCCTTCGCCGTAAATTAAATCACTGAAGATTTCGTAAATTTCCTTCTTTACGGGAGCAATCAAAGCTTCCGCCTCTTCCTTTGTCTTTGCCCTTGCACTTATTCTTAAGGAAAGCTCTCCGGGATTTACATAGGGTGCAACGGTGGGGTTGCTTGACGATGTTAAGTGAGCAATTTTTTTCTCTGCCTCAGCTTCGCCCATACCGAAAATCCTTATAAAGTCCGACTTTACGGTAACGCCGCTCTTTTCCTCGAAAAACGGAATTAAATATTCCGTAAACATGGGCTTCATTTCACGGGGAGGGCCGGGCATCATAACGGCAATTTTACCGTCCTTTTCAATCAGCACACCGGGCGCGGTGCCGAATTTGTTATACAAGGTGACAGCGCCCTCGGGGATAAGTGCCTGCTTGGCATTTGAAGGCGTCATTTCCCGTCCTCGGCTTTTGAAATATTCCGTAATCTGAGAAAGTGCCGCTTCGTCCATTTTAAGTGGCATATTGAAATATTCCGCCACGGTTTCCTTTGTCATATCGTCATATGTGGGACCGAGGCCGCCTGTCATAATAACACAGTCGCTTCTTCTGAAGGCAAGGTCAAGGGATTCTTTCAATCTGTCGGCATTGTCGCCCACAACCGTGTGATAGTGGACATTCAATCCAAGCTCGGAAAGCCTTGCTGTGATAAACTGGGCGTTGGTGTTTGCAATTTGCCCCATTAAAAGCTCTGTTCCGATTGCGAGTATTTCAGCGTTCAAGTAAGTCAATCCTCTCAAGATTAATATTTTCTTATGTTTATTGTCTCAATTCCTTCAATCGCTTTCTTGCAAAGCTCATCAAAGGGAATGTGACTTTCGCTCTTTAATATGTTTTCGATGTTGGGGCGTGTTGTCGGGTGCTTGGGAGTGAATACCGTACAGCAATCCTCATAGGGAAGGATGGAGGTTTCAAAGGTGTCAATTTTTCTTGCAATCTGAACGATTTCATCCTTATCCATTCCTATGCAGGGACGGAAAACGGGAATGTCCGTAACAGAATCGGTAACGCCAAGTGCCCACACCGTCTGGCTTGCAACCTGACCGATGGATTCGCCTGTGATAAGGCCCTGACACTCTCTCTTTTTGGCAACCTCGTTTGCGATTTTCATCATCATTCTACGCATAATTAAGGTCATATGCTCGGAGGGGCAGTTGTCACGGATGGCAAGCTGTGCCTCGGTGAAGGGAACAATGTGAAGGGGCATACTTCCGGTATAATCTGCAATGCGGTCAGCCAAAGTCAAAACCTTTTCCTTTGCCTTTTCGCCTGTATAGGGATAGCTGAAAAAGTGAATTCCCTCAACGTAAACGCCGCGCTTGGCAATCATATGTCCTGCAACGGGGCTGTCGATACCTCCTGACAATAAAAGCATTGCACGTCCGTTTGTGCCTGTGGGCATACCGCCTGCCGCCTTTATTCTGCCTGCATAAACGAAAGCGTCGGTATCTCTTACTTCAACTCGTACAACCACGTCGGGATTTATTACGTCAACCGTTAAATGGGGGAAGGCGTCAAGGAGCGCGCCGCCCACCATTGCGGAAATTTCGGGTGACTTATAGGGAAAGGATTTGTCCGCACGGCGTGACTCAACTTTGAAGGTATTAACGCCCATAAGAGCATCGCTTAAATACTCGGGGGCGAAGTTCATAATCTTTTCCATATCCTTTTCGATTATGCCCGCGCGGGAAAGATTTACAATTCCGAAAACCTTGGAAAGACGACCTACCATTTCGTCGATATCGTCTTCTCTTTCTGGAAGCACGTAAACCGTTGCCTGCTGGTCGTAAATTTGAAAGTCGCCCACGGCTTTAAGGCTTCGCTTCATATTGCCCTTAAGCATATCTTGAAAACGACGGCGGTTTCCGCCCTTTAATATAAGTTCGCCGGTTTTGGCAAGTATCATTTCTCTCATCTTAATATCTCCAGTTTCTTTATTATAGTTTGGTAAGTGATATAGAGCTCTTCTGCACTTGTGTGTTTTGAAAAGCTGAAACGTATTGCATTGTCGGGGTAGGGAACATTCATGGCAGCGAGCGTTGAGCTTCCCTTTGCTCCCTTGGCGCAGGCGGAGCCTGAGCTTACATAAATTCCTTCTTCGGAAAGGGCATTAAGCATTATCTCCGAGCGGATGCCCTTAAAGGAAACGTTTAATACATAGGGGACGGAATTAATAAGTCCCCCGTTTAAGTAAACATCGGGGAGAGCGAGCAGCTTTTCGGCAAAGTTCTTTTTAAGCTCTGCCATACGCTCATAATGCTCTCCAGGGTTGATTTCCTTTGCCGCGGCACCAAAGCCTGCAATTCCGATCATATTTTCTGTGCCGGAGCGAATATTTCCTTCCTGACCGCCGCCGAAAACGATGGGCTTAAGGCTTGTAACCTTGTCGCCTTTATATAATGCACCAACGCCCTTTGGGCCGTGTACCTTGTGACTGCTTACGGTCATTAAGTCGATGCCCCAACGTGCGGGATAAAGGTCGATTTTCCCGTAGGACTGCACCGCATCCACATGGAAAAGTGCCCTCGGCGCTTTTCTCTTTATCATAGGTGCCAGCTTTTCGATTGGGAGAATCGCTCCCGTTTCGTTGTTGACGTGCATAATGCTGACAAGTGATGTCTTGTCGTTAATGGCATCTAATATTTTTTCAGCCTTCACGCTTCCGTCTTCTTCGGGGGCTACGAAGACCACTTCAAAGCCCATACCTTCAAGATGCATAAAGGCATTTTTTACAGCATCGTGCTCAATTGCCGTGGTGACAATTCTTTTTCCTGCCTTTATGTTGGCAGCACCGATTATTCCCAGGTTGTCACTTTCCGTTCCTCCGGAGGTGAATATTATGTTTTTCGCACCTGAGTGAAGTGATACGGCAACAGCTTCTCTCGCTTCATTTAATATACGCTCCGACGAAAGCCCTAAGGTATAGCGGGAGGAGGGGTTTCCGAACTCCTCTTCCATCATACGGATGGAAGCCTTAGCGGCAGATTCCGACGGCTTTGTCGTAGCACTGTTATCAAGATAAATCAAAGGAAACATCCTTTCTTTTTGCATTACCTTATATTATACAATAAAGAAAAGGAAATTTCAATAAATAAATGAGATTTATTTTACCATCCGGTCATTCTGAGGCGAAGCCGAAGAATCTCTGCTTTATTCAGGTAGAGCAAGCCCCACTCCTACAAAAAATATAGGGAACGGCCCTGGTCGTTCCGAAGAGGCAGCTAATAAAAAAGACGGCAACTGCCGTCTTTTGATTTTATTTTTTATATGGCTTTAATGTTTCGGGTAATCCCAAAAGGTAGTTTGCGGAGATTTCGAAAAATGTGCATATTGCTTTAATGTCTGAAAGGCTTGGCTCATAGGTATTGCTTTCGATATATGAAACCTTTCGCTGTGTTATGCCAAGCTCTTTTCCAAGCTGTCCTTGCGTTAAATCCATATCCTCTCTGAGCTGTCGCACCTTTTCACCAAGAGTCATATTTATATGCATAAAACCACCGCCTGTTATATTTTTCTATAGTATATTATAGACGGAAAATATCTATTGACATTTAGACGGAAAACATCTATAATATAGGTGGAAGAATAAAAAAGGAGATGTTTATATGAAAAAAATCAAGAGGCTAATGTGTTTATTGTGTGCAATAGTTGTTGTTTTTAATGGAATAAAGATTGTACAAGGTGCGGAGGCTGGAGAAAATGCGATTAAATTAATAATCGGTGAAAAGAAAATTGTAAAAATTGAAAATGGTACAGAAACTACTATTGAAACAGATGTGGCACCTATTATAAAAGAAGGAAGAACTTTTGTTCCTGTAAGAGGTGTTTTTGAAATAGTAGGTGCGGAAATTTCATGGGATGCCAATGAAAAAGCGGCGACAGTAAAAACAACTGATAATGAGGTTATAGTGAGAATTGACAACAAGCAATCCTATGTGAACGGAAAACATATTATGATGGATGCTCCGCCTTTTATACAGGATGGTAGAACATTAATTCCTTTAAGATTCATTTCTGAAAATCTTGGATATAGTGTTTCCTGGAACGGTGAAACACAGGTAATTACGATAACATTGCCCGAAGCAAAAAAAGAAGAAAATGTAGTGAAAGCTGATGTTGAAACAGAAGCTGAACATGAAACAAAAGAACCTGAAAAGAAAGAACTTGAAGTATGTGAAGCAACAAGCAGTAAAAAAATAGGGACGTATATTCCTGTTGGTTCCAAATGGAATATTAAGTCTATCGGAGGGAAAATAACAAAGGGGATAACAAACGCTTTTGACGGAAAATCTACCACATATTGGGAGACTACTTTTGAAAAGGAAAATGGTGAGATAAAGCCAATAGAAATAACGGTGGATTTCGGCAAGAAGATAGATGTGTCGGGATTTATGTACACCCCGAGAGCGAACAGTAAAATAGATGGTATTAAGGATTTTGAAATATATGCATCTGAAAATGGGACTGATTTTGAAGGAATTGTAAAGGGGACTTTTGAAGAACTCACAGGAAAAGATATTGATAAGAAGATGGTTTCTTGGGGAGATATTTCCGTAAAAGTATTAAAAATTGTGATTACAGAATCATATGGAGAGAAAGCAAGTGCTTCAGAAATTGAGTTTTTCGCAGGGGGAGAAAAAGGTGCTGACATTGCCAATTATATACGCAACTGTGCAGATGTGAGCGATTTGACGGACATATTCGAAAGTATAACCGGACTTGGGCTAAAGAGTGATGGGAAAAAATATTCGGTGTATACGGATGAAAAAGACAGGCTTGAAGCCAACGGAGGATTTATCGATATCCTCAAATATTTGGGCTTCGCGAAAGTTTATACAGATGATGATTCCGGCAAAGATTCTTTGGGAACATACAAGGCTGAGGGCTATGGATACACAGATGGCAGTTTGGATTTTTACTACGTTATAAAAGTGTTTACGGGAAGAAATCCTTCTGATAGCTACGTATATGCAGAGATTAAGCTCATAAGTGGAAGTTCAAGCAGTTCGTCTGGAAATACTTCTGGGAGCTCATCGGGAACAGCAAATACTAAAGATAATGGCGTAAAAACAGAAGTTCAACTTGGGGCACCCAAATATCCGTCGGGAATAAAAACATATACTGAGATTACCGGGCGTGAAATGAAACGATATATGAAAGACGGTAAGGACGTAACATACATATATGTGGCAGGAGATTCTGTTGGAGATGATGTGGTTAAATATTTGGAATATTACACTAATAAGGGATGGAAGCTCGACTGGGGAGAAGAATACGTTGATGGAAAACCGCTAGTTTACGGCATTGTAAGTAATTTCACAAGCAGTGGATTAAAAATGATTATGGTATCTATTATTTTTGAATTCAATGAGGTTTGGGTTTCTGTTACAGCTACCTGATAAAATTAAATGACAAAAAAGCCACCCAACGGGTGGCTTTTTTCTTGCAAAAAAATATTTTTGTGGTATAATGGGAAAAAACGACAACAAGGTAGTGAATTTTGTGTTTACAAGAGAGGATATATTAAAGCAGCTTGAAACCTTTAAGGCGGCGAAGGGGAAGACGGTTATCCCTATTGACGAAAGGTACTATAAATAAGGAGGATAATTATGATATACGAAAAGATAGCACTTTCCGATAATGATGAAAACATATATCTGGAGGTTTACGCTCCCGAAAAGCTTCAGGGCTTTGTCCGTGACGGAATACTCGTAATTCCCGGCGGCGGATATGCCTGTGTATGCTATGACAGAGAGGGGGAGCCCATTGCGCTTGACTTTGTGGCAAAGGGACTTTGCGCCTTTGTGCTTCACTATTCCGTTGGTGAAAAGGCAAAATTCCCCCGTCCGTTAATCGAAGCATCAAAGGCGATGAAATACATAAAGGAACATGCTGACCTTTACGGGCTTAATCCGGAAAGAGTTTTTGCAACCGGCTTTTCTGCAGGCGGTCACCTCTGTGCTTCCCTCGGAACACTCTGGCATCTGGACGAAATCTATAAAGAAATTGATATGCCCTACGGCTTTAACAAGCCCACAGGTATTATTCCCGTATACCCGGTAATATCTGCCCTCGTACCGACACACAAGGGCTCATTCCAGAATCTTACGGGAAGCTTAGAGCCCACGGAAGCGGAACTTGCCGAGTACTCACTTGGAACAAGAGTTGACGAAAAATCCGCTC
>JAZSAR010000150.1:0-2471 GCA_045601965.1 Clostridia bacterium | reverse complement strand
TGGGCATCTGTACGGTGGATAAAAGTGCATCCATTCCGTCAAGATTTGAGCTTTTGCAGGGGATTCCGATTACGGGAAGGGTTGTGTTTGCTGCAATGGCCCCGGCCAAATGTGCCGCCATGCCTGCCGCCGCAATAATTGCACCAAAACCGTTAGCCCTTGCATTTACCGCAAAATCTCTTGCCTCTACGGGCGTTCTGTGTGCGGAATAAATATGTATTTCAAAAGGAATCCCGAGGGAATCCAGCATATCTGTCGCTTTTTTTACGATAGGAAGGTCTGAATCGCTTCCCATTATAATTCCAACTTTTTTCATTTTTTCTACCTCATTTCCTGTGTTTTTCCTAAAAAAACGCAAACTGGACACACTATCCCCTATGGGAGAGTGTGCCCAGACGGTCGGCTCTTAAATAATTTCTGCTCCCCGGTGGTAACCCACCCAATCCGTCAGTTGCAGAAACCTTTTATACATAATAATTTTAGCATAAAAAGCCATTTATGTCAAGACACACGCATTTTAATTTGCCTTATTTTACAGGCTGACTTGCTTCCTTCTGAATAACGTCGTGTGCGCCGCCTTCAATAATACTTGTGGAGCTTACAAGTGTGAGCTTTGCCTTTTGCTGAAGCTCGGGAATTGTAAGCGCTCCGCAGTTGCACATTGTGGACTTAACCTTGCTTAAGGAAAGCGCCACATTGTCCTTTAAGCTTCCTGCATAAGGAACGTAGGAATCAACGCCCTCCTCAAATGAAAGCTTCTTATCTCCACCCAGGTCATATCTCTGCCAGTTTCTTGCACGGGCAGATCCTTCACCCCAGTATTCCTTATAGTATGTTCCGCCGATGCTTACTCTGTTGGAGGGGCTTTCGTCAAAACGTGCAAAATATCTTCCAAGCATTACGAAATCCGCACCCATTGCAAGAGCAAGTGTGATGTGGTGGTCGTAAACGATACCGCCGTCAGAGCATACAGGAATGTATAATCCCTTTTCCTTGAAGTATTCGTCTCTCGCCTTGCAAACCTCGATTAATGCTGTTGCCTGGCCACGGCCGATACCCTTTGTTTCTCTTGTTATACAGATTGAACCGCCGCCGATACCAACCTTGATAAAGTCAGCACCGCAGTCAGCCAGAAATCTGAAGCCGTCTGCATCAACTACGTTACCTGCGCCAACCTTTACGCTGTCGCCGTATTTAGCTCTTATCCATTCGATTGTAAGCTTCTGCCATTCGGAAAAGCCCTCGGAGGAGTCGATACATAAAACGTCAGCGCCTGCTTCAACCAACGCGGGAACTCTTTCGGCATAGTCTCTTGTGTTGATACCCGCACCAACAACATAGCGCTTTGATGCGTCAAGAAGCTCGTTGGGGTTCTGCTTATGTGTATCATAATCCTTACGGAATACGAAATAGCAAAGTCTTCCTTCATCGTCAATTATGGGAAGGGAATTAAGCTTGTTATCCCAGATAATGTCGTTTGCTTCCTAAGGTTGTGCCTTCCTTTGCAACGATAAGCTTATCAAAGGGCGTCATAAAATCCTTAACCTTTGTGGCAGGATCCATACGGCTTACGCGGTAGTCTCTTCCGGTAACGATACCCACAAGCTTACCCTCGGGAGTTCCGTCCTCTGTAACGGCAACAGTGGAGTGGCCCGTCTTTTCCTTTAATGCCACAACCTCTGCAAGTGTGCCTTCGGGAGAAATGTTGGAATCGCTCTTTACAAAACCCGCCTTATGGTTTTTAGCACGCTTTACCATTGCCGCCTCATCCTCAATTGTCTGAGAACCGTAAATAAAGGATACGCCGCCTTCTGTTGCAAGTGCAACAGCAAGTCTGTCACCAGATACAGACTGCATAATTGCAGAAACCATAGGGATATTCATGGTAATTGCCGGCTCTTCCCCCTTCTTATATTTTACAAGGGGTGTTTTAAGGCTTACATTGGCGGGAATGCAGTCGCTTCCCGAATAGCCGGGAATTAAAAGATATTCGTTAAATGTATGTGAGGGTTCGTTTATAAAAGTAGCCATTTTTTATTCTCCTTTACTGTGCTTTAGTTTCGCAGTAGATACAGCGATATACATTTTCTTCTTTGTCTGTAAGTTTGAATATGTGGTCAAGCTCCTGCTCAACGCTTGTTATGCATCTTGGGTTTTTGCATTTAATTACATTTTTGAGGGTTTCGGGAGTAGCAATGGTTTTCTTTTCAACCAAAACGCCGCCCTTTATTATGTTAACCGTTACGCCCGGATCAACATAGCCTATAACATCAAGATTAACATCGATATCGGCATCAATCTTTATAATGTCCTTTTTACCAAGCTTTTTACTTGCCACATTTTTTATAATTGCTACGGAGCAGTCAAGGTTGTCAAGCTTAAGAAGCTCGAAAAGTCTCATTCCCCTGCCCGAAGTAATATGGTCAATTACAAGACCGTTGTTTATGGAATCTATATTCATTTTCCCGCCT
>JAZSAR010000149.1:0-3217 GCA_045601965.1 Clostridia bacterium | reverse complement strand
TAAAGGAGCGTTAATCGGTCTCGGCTTTAAGGAAGCTGATTTTGAAAGAAAATTTAAGTCTCTTTCGGGTGGCGAAAAGACAAGGCTTCTTTTATGCCGTCTGCTCCTCGGAAAATATGATATGCTTCTTTTGGACGAGCCCACGAACCACCTTGATATGTCGTCAATCGAATGGCTTGAAGGCTTCCTTAAGGCCTACAAGGGCTCCTTTATCGTAATTTCCCACGACAGATATTTCCTTGATAAAACAACAAACAAAACTCTCGGAATGAGCCACGGAAAAATCACGTCATATACGGGCTCATATTCCGACTTTATAAAAAAGAAGGATGCCGATGATGCGGCAAAGGCTAAAAAGTATGACCTTCAGAAAAAAGAAATAAAGCGTTTAGAGGGCATCATAGAACAGCAGAAGCGCTGGGGCAGGGAAAAGAACATAAAAACTGCGGAAAGCAAGCAGAAAATGATTGACCGTATTGCAGAAAGTATGGAAAGCCCCGAGGAAGCGGAAAAGGCAATCCGCTTCAGTTTCAACGTAAAAGAGGGCGGTGCCAACGAGGTGCTCACTGCAGAGCATATTAATAAGGCCTTCGGTGCAAAGAAGCTTTTGTCCGATGCGGAAATGAAAATTATGAAGGGCGAGCGCGTTTTCTTAATCGGAGATAACGGATGCGGAAAAACCACTCTTCTCAAAATGATACTGGGGCAGGAAGCGGCGGATTACGGCGTAATCCGAATCGGTAACGGCATATCCATAGGCTACTACGAACAGCAGCATATGAGTTTAGATCCTTATAAAACCGTTTACGATACCTTATCGGACGAATATCCCTTTATGGACAGGACGGAAATAAGAAGCGCACTTGCGGCGTTTTTGTTCCGGGGAGAGGACTGCTTCAAGGAAGTTTCATCCCTTTCGGGCGGTGAAAAGGCAAGGGTGTTACTCAGCAAGATTATGCTGTCTGAGGCAAACTTCTTAATCCTGGACGAGCCTACAAACCATCTTGATATTTTCTCAAAAGAGGCGCTGGAGGATGCACTCCGAAGCTACGAAGGAACTATTCTTGCCGTTTCTCACGACAGATATTTTATAAACAGTACGGCAGATAAGATATATAAAATGGAAAACGGACAGCTTACCTGCTACAACGGAAACTATGACTATTGCCTGGAAAAGACAAGAGAGCAGAAGCTTTCGGCAGAAGCGGTTGAAGTTAAAGGCGGCGGACTTGACTATAAAAAGCAGAAGGAGCTTGCCGCAAGCATAAGAAAGGCTGAAAACCTTCTTTCAAAAACAGAAAAAGAAATCGCCGAATGCGAGGCAAAAATAGAAGAGCTTACAAACCTTATGTTTTCGGAAGAGGGGACAGACGCCGAAAAGGCTATGACCTGGCACAATGAAAAGACAGAGACAGAAGGAAGGCTGACAGAGCTTTACGAAATATGGGAAAAAGCCGAAGAAGAGCTTTCTGCTCTTAAAAATTAGTCTTGCAATATAGTAATTTATGGTGTATAATATAATGATAGAAATTTTATAAAGAAAAACGCTAAAGAAAGTGTGGTAAATATTATGGCAGAAAACATTACAAATGCTCCCGAAAAGGAAGTTGACTTAAACGAGCTTATGAAGGTTCGTCGCGAAAAGCTTGCTAACCTGCAGGAAGCAGGCTGTGATCCCTTTACAGTTACAAAGTATGATGTGACACATCATGGTGAAGAAGTAAAGGCAAATTATGATGAGCTTGAAGGCAAGGAGGTTTCCATTGCAGGACGTATGATGTCTAAGCGTATTATGGGTAAGGCATCCTTCTGTCACATTCAGGACTTAAAGGGCACAATTCAGGTATACGTTGCCCGCGATGCTGTAGGCGAGGAAGAATATGCCGCATTCAAAAAGTACGACATCGGCGATATGGTTGGCGTTGTGGGAACGGTCTTCAAGACAAAGACTGAGGAAATTTCCATCCACGCAACACGACTCACTCTTTTAACAAAGAGCCTTCGTCCTCTTCCTGAAAAGTTTCACGGTCTTACAAATACCGATATGCGCTACCGTCAGAGATACTTGGACCTTGTTATGAATCCCGAATCAAAGGATACATTCATAAAGCGTTCAAAGATTATAAGCACAATCCGTCGTTTCCTTGACGGACAGGGCTTTATCGAAGTTGAAACACCTATGCTTGTTGCAAATGCAGGCGGTGCGGCAGCACGTCCCTTTGAAACACATTTCAATGCATTAAATGAGGACTTCAAGCTTCGTATATCGTTAGAGCTTTACTTAAAGAGATTAATCGTAGGCGGTCTTGAAAGAGTTTACGAAATCGGAAGAGTGTTCAGAAACGAAGGACTTGACACCCGTCACAATCCCGAGTTCACTCTTATGGAGCTTTATCAGGCATATACCGATTACCACGGAATGATGGATTTAACAGAAAATCTTTTCCGTCACGTGGCACAGGAGGTTCTTGGTACAACAAAAATTTCCTACAACGGCGTTGAAATGGACCTTGGAAAGCCCTTCTGCCGAATCACAATGCTTGATGCCGTAAAGAAATATTCCGGTGTTGACTTTAATGAAATCACCACATTGGAAGAAGCAAGAAAGGTTGCAGATGAGCATCACGTTGAATATGAAGAGCGTCACAAGAAGGGCGATATCTTAAACCTCTTCTTCGAAGCCTTCGTTGAAGAGCATCTTATTCAGCCTACCTTCGTAATGGATCATCCTATTGAAATTTCACCCCTTACCAAGAAGAAGCCCGAAAACCCCGACTATGTTGAGCGTTTCGAGTTCTTTATGAATGGTTGGGAAATGGCAAACGCATATTCCGAGCTTAACGATCCCATCGACCAGAGAGAGCGTTTCGCAGCTCAGGAAGAGCAGTTTGCAAACGGTGACGAGGAAGCAAACCACACCGACGAGGTTTTCTTGAATGCTCTTGAAATCGGTATGCCTCGCACAGGCGGTATCGGCTACGGTATCGACCGTATGTGTATGCTCTTTACAGACTCCGCCGCAATCAGAGACGTATTATTCTTCCCGACAATGAAGACATTGGATAAATAAATAGCGTAAAATCAAGGCTTTTGGTGTTTTACTACACCAAAAGATACACCAATGTGTGCAAAGTTGAAAAAAGGCGCCTAATGTTTGAAAGGACAATGGAGTTTTCCATTGTCCTTTCTATGAGTTGTGTTATAATATAAATTGAAG
>JAZSAR010000148.1:0-9646 GCA_045601965.1 Clostridia bacterium | reverse complement strand
ACTTCGGAAGCTTTTATGATCCTAACATTTTCTTCCTTTTGCCCTTTGGTATAATCGGCATAATAATTGCCTATATGCTGTCGAGAAAGAGCCTTAATATTAAAGGAGTGCATAAGCCGATACTTATTTACGCCCTTGCGGATGTACTTTTGTTTGCGGCAGTAAAGCTTGATATAACAGGCTATGAGAGAAGGGTTCCCGATGCCGGAAGTGTTGAATATGTGCTCCTTCCCGGAAGAACGGAATATGAAGTGGACGGTTTTTATACAAGACTTTCGGATGATGAAAAAGAGCACTATCATTTCCGCTATGATAAGCCCTTTGACGGAAAAATTACCGATTTTGCCGAAATTGAAAACATCGTAAAGCTGCACACCCATCTTATTACAGACAGGGCAGAGGAAGGAAGATTTATCCGCCTTTCCTACAAAATGAAAAACGGAAGCATAATAAACCGCCGTTACAGAGTGGATGTGTATGACGATATTGATTACTTAAAGCCCATTTACAATTCAGAAAAGTACCGCGGAATGATGGTGGAATTTGCCAACGGACAAAAGAGGGATATCACCACGGTAAGCATCTCAGATATGAGACTTGGAAGCACACTTTACTATCATAAAGAGTTAAATGAAGAACAGATTAAAATATTATCCGATGCATTTATAAAGGATGTACTTGAAACGCCTTATGAAGAAATGGACGGAATATATGAGCGCAATAATGTAAACCCCACCACAATAAGATTTACCTTTTACGTTGACGGAAAATTTGAAAAAGAGGGGTCAACAGAGACCAGAGCGAAGAAAGAACTTGCCTACGGCATTTCACCGAATTATAAAAACACGATAGCAGTTTTAACAGAACTTGGCTTCTATGACAGCCTGCCCACCTACGAAGAAGTGGCTGAAGTCGGCGTAAATATACATAAGCTATTTTATGAAGAGGACGGATATTCAACTGTATCTGCAGAAAGAGCGGTTTCCTATGTGACCAGCGAGTACAAAAGCGATATGAGCTATATGTATAAAATAACCGAGCCTTCTGAAATTGAAGAGGTTTATTCCTTCATCGATAAGGATATTGTGATATATCCCGGTGAGGAGAAAAGAGGACACGAAGCCGAGGTATTTATCATTATGAAAAACGGAACGGTTCTTAACTTAAATCTTTTCTGTCACGAAAAATACTGGCCCGTAGCAATTAGAAATCTTATATCCGAGTAATAAAAATAATGCCTCCCGCATATAGTATACCAGTACTAATGTGGGAGGTATTTTAATGTCAAATGAAAATAACAGCGTAACACTTAAGGGAACTATTATAGAAGCACCTTCCTTAAGTCACAAGGTGTACGGAGAAGGCTTTTACAATACGGTAATTGCGGTGCCGAGGTTGTCGGGCTCCTGCGATTTACTCCCGGTAACAGTATCGGAAAGACTTCTTCCTGAGTATAAGGACATTTTAGGAAAAAACTATTACATAACAGGGCAGTTCCGATCATATAACAATTATTCCGATGAGGGAAGCAAATTAAAGCTTACGGTGTTTGCCAAAACCTTTGAGGAAACCGATGCCGACGACTATGATGAGCCCAACGACATTTTCCTTGACGGATATTTATGTAAGGCTCCTACCTTTCGTGAAACGCCCTTCGGACGGGAAATTGCCGATATGCTTTTAGCTGTAAACAGAGCCTACGGAAAATCCGACTATATCCCGATAATTGCCTGGAGCAGAAACGCCAGATTTTGCTCGAATCTTCCTGTAGGAACACATCTTAAAATTTACGGAAGAATCCAGTCAAGGGAATATCAGAAAAAAATCGACGAGGAATTTATAACCAAAACCGCATATGAGGTATCCGTTTCTAAACTGGAAGTAGTTGAAGATTGAAAAGAGGGCTGTAATTTGTAAATTACAGCCCTCTTTTTTCAGGAGATAGGAAAAAATGTTTCAGAATGGACAAACTGAATTTAGAAAAGTCTGATTTCAGACTTTTCTAAAGCACCCGAAGGCGTATATGGATACGTCGAGCGGTGAAGTTTGTTCATAGCAAAAAGGCATAAAATGAAGAAAAATCGCAGACTTTGCGATTTTTCAACATCATTTACGCATTAGAGGTTGCAAAATTGCCGGAGGTATTAATTTATCCGCCTTTTTGCGTTCTGGACTTTTTTTACATCTACTTTTATGACGGGGGAAGCTGCTCGGGTGTAGTTCCTATTTTCGGTGTTGCAGTTCCTTCGTTGGTATAATCTTTTCCTCTTGCAATTTTATTAAGGGGCGGAGTTCTGTGTCCGTTTTTTT
This sequence comes from Clostridia bacterium, assembly GCA_045601965.1. Classification (GTDB taxonomy): domain Bacteria; phylum Bacillota; class Clostridia; order CAKSNL01; family HGM11501; genus HGM11501. Next base: position 7,336 of record JAZSAR010000148.1, on the reverse strand, counting down.
CATTCTTTTTCTTTTTAGCCATATAAATTCTCCTTTCTTTTTTAGTATGCTTTTTAAGGCACGTTTTTATCCCGTATAAATTTATAAATAATGGAAAAGATAGGGTAAAGGAATGATTTTTATGCTTAAAAAGCTTTTTACATTTACACCGCCACCTGAAAAAAACGAATTTGAAATAAAAAAATCCCTGCCCGATGTAAAAACGGAAAAAGATGAAAAGGTTTCCATATATCTTTTTCAGAATAAGGACTATCTTGACCGCGCTTTTAAGAGAAATATGTCCTATGATATAAAGATAAGGGAATTCAAAATCAGGCTCGGGAAAAACAAGGTCTCGGCTTTTATTTACTACATCGACGGTCTTGTATCAAACCAGAGCGTAAACGATACCATTTTAATGCCCTTGATGGTGGAATCCGAAAAGCTTAAGGAAAGCGGATTTGACGGGGTGGCGGATGTCCTGCTTACGCAAAATCAGGTGAAAATTTCCGATGAAATGAAGGATGTGACAGATGAAATATGTTACGGAAGCTGTGCCCTTTTTATTGACGGCTATGACAGGGCAATTCTTCCTCAGGTTATAGGATGGGAAAGAAGAGGCGTTGAAGAGCCTTCAGGCGAGCCTGCCATATTGGGGAGCCGACAGGCATTTAACGAAACCCTTAAAACCAATACATCCATGGTAAGAAAGATGATCCGTTCGGAAAATCTTGTTATAGAAAATATCTTAGTCGGCAAGGCAGGTAAATGCAGCTGCGCCATACTTTATATGGGAAACATCACAAATAATTCGCTTGTAAATGAGGTAAGAAAAAGGATTTCATCCCTTGCCGTAGACCATATAATAAGCGCCCCTGAGCTTATGCAGTTTATAGAAAATGACAGCTTTATAACCTTGCCTCAGATGCTTTTGACAGAGCGCACCGACAGATGTGTAAAAGCAATTATGTCGGGGAGAGTTGCGATTTTTGTTGACAATTCGCCCCTTTGCCTTATTGTGCCGGTAACAGCCTTTGAACTGTTAGAATCGGCGGAGGATATTTATCTTCGTCCGCCCTTTGCTATCCTTGTAAAAGCTGTGCGCTTTTTGGGGATATTTCTTTCGGTGTATCTCCCGGGAATCTACATTGCAGCCATAACCTATCATACAACCATTTTTCCGACAGGTATGCTTACCACCATAATGAAGGCGTCAAGAAAAGTGCCCTTTGACTCTGTAACCGAGCTTATAATAATGGTTATTGCCTTTGAAATAGTGAGAGAAGCAAGTGCCAGAGTGCCGGGCTTTTTAGGGCAGAGCCTCGGCATAATCGGGCCCCTTGTTTTAGGGCAGGCGGCGATAAGTGCAAATATCGTAAGCCCGGTTATGATAATTGTTTTTTCAATTGCTACAATCGGCTCCTTCGCAACGCCTAATTTTTCAATGGCGCTGTCGGGAAGGGTGCTTAATATAATTTATATAATCCTTGGGAGCACCGGAGGATTTCTGGGAATTGCAGCGGGAATGTTTTGCCAGATGATGCTGTGGCATGAGACAAAATCCTTTGGCGTAAATATGCTTTCGCCCTTTGCTGACGGAAATTCCTTCCCGGAATCTTTTAAAATACTTCCCATATGGAAGCACGAAAGAAGGGATGATTATCTTAAGCCCAAGCGGGAAAAGGAGCAAAAGCATATAAGCAGACAGTGGAAGAGGTGGGATGAGTGAAAATTAAAAACAGAGAGGCTCTTTTTGCGACGGTAAATTTTACCTCGGTTAAAATTTTCACTCTCGCGCTTCAGAGCGTGATAAATATAGGGGGGAACTCCGCCTGGCTCTTTTTTCTCATAAATGCGGCATTTACGGCACTTATGTTTACCTTAGTGTATTTTCTCTATAAGAAAAGAGGATGTAAAGATATATTTTCAATTGCGCCGCCTTTTTTTAGAAAGGTGCTCGGAATAATTTTTGCGGCATATTTTGTGATTTCAGCCTCACTTCAGCTTGACATTCTGATAAAAAGTGTCATAAAAACCTTTATGCCGGAATCGCCCACTCTTTTCATTGCGGCGTTTTTCATTCCCGCAATCATATATGCATCTATGAAGGGGATAAAAAGCAATGTTTCCCTGGCTGTGATAATTGCACCTTTATTAAGCTTTGCAATCGCGGTATTTACCGTGCTTTTACCATATTCGGATTTCACCAATCTTTTTCCCATTCTCGGAAACAATGACTTTTACTTTAAAGCTTTCTGGGGCTTTAATTTCTTTTCTGATTTTTATATGTTTATCTTAATTATGCCGTATCTGGAAAACAGGGAAAAGGCACTTAAAACAGGACTTACGGCAATTTTAATTACAACCCTTTTAAGTCTGATGCTGATTGCTTCTTCTGTTATGACAATTCCGCAGGGCGTAAAGTTTTTTTCGCCTTTTTACTATATGGTAAGCTTCCTTGCGGGGAGCAGAAGTGCGGTAAACTTTGTGAAAATATTAAAGCTTATTTTTCTTCTTAATTTCTTTTTGTATTTTTCAACGGCAATTGCATTTGCGTCGCACAGCCTTAAAAAAGGCTTTTCCCTTAAATATGAAAAGGAGATAACGCTGAGTCTTTCCCTTTGCCTTCTGTTAATTGCAGAAACTGGATTCGGGGCAAATTTAATTCCTTTTTATGACGGCTTTATGAAGTATTCGTTTTTTGTTTTCCCGATAGTTCCTTTTGTATGCTATCTTTTTTCAAAAAAGGAGGGAAGAGTCAGGTGAAAAAACTGTTGATTTTTGTTGTAACAGCATCAATCGTTATGGTTAGCACCGGCGGGTTTTACGATGCCAGGGAAATAGCCCATACGGTTACGGTAATAGCAATGGGAATTGATAAAGGCGAAACAATGCCGTATCGCGTAACATTTCAGATAGAAAGAACAGGCACCGGAGAAGGGGCGGCATCCGGCGAAAATTCGGGCAATGAAACGGAAAAGGAAAAAAGCAAGGATGTATTAATTGTCGAGGCGCCGACGATTTTATCTGCTTTTGCCAGAGCCAACAGTATAAACAGCGTTGATTTGAGTATGAATAACGTGAAAATGGTTATTATATCAAGCGAGGTTGCTGAAAACGGCATAAAGGATGCCGTATGTGAAATAGCATCCGCAACAGAATTTAAGAACAATGCCTATCTTGCACTGTCCCTTAAGAAAGCGGAGGATATATTGAAAAATGTATCGCCGGAGGATGAGGAATATCTCTCTGTTTACTATGAAGAAATAATTCATCGTCACTATAAGGAAGCTACAAGATTTTTTCTTTTGAGCGAAAGTTATTTTGACCTTGAGTCAAAGGGCGGAGATTTTGTATTACCTCTTGTTTCCAAAAGGGAAGAAGACGGCTTTGAAAACTATTTTAAGGATGATACGAAGTCAAACCTTATTGCAGGTATGATTCCTAAAGAATCCAAGCATAAGGTGGAATTTTTAGGCGGAGCGGTACTGTCCGAAGGAAAGCTTAAAGGCTATCTTACGGAAAGTGAAATGCTTGCTTTAAGCTTTGCAGGGGGCTTTTTTGCTCCCAGAGATATATCGGTGGAATATCCCGGTGACTCAGAAAGCTTCGTTATCATAAAGCTGAGTCAGAACGAAAACAGCAAAATAAAAACATTTCCCGGGGAATATACAAAAGCAAAAATAGAAATCACCCTTTCGGGCAACTATGAATTTATCCCGGAAGCAGATTATAAAAGCTTCGATAAAGGATTTACCCTATATCTTGAAAAAGAAATAGGAAAGAGTGTAAGAAGCGTTATTAAAAAATGCATAGAGCAATACGATTCCGATGTGCTGGGACTGATTGATCATGCGAAAATACACTTTGTGAAAAATGCGGATATGGAAAGGAGCGGTATTGAATTGAAGGATATACTGATTAATCCTGCTGTAACCATAAAAACGGAGAGAAACGGGAGGTTTACCTTCGGATGATATTTTATATAAATCTGGCAGAAATTCTCCTTGTCGCATATTCGGGAATAAGGGGAGTTGCCTACGGAATATGGAATATAAAGGAGAAAAACAGAGCAGGAGGAATTCTTTGTTTTTTCCTTTCGGGGTTGGTAATTCTTCTTTTTATATTAAAGCTTTACAAACAGGCGTAAAAGATGTATAATGATGAAAAAACCCCGTAAGGGGTGTACATAGGAGAATTTTATGAGAATAATGGGACTTGACTACGGTGATGTAAGAATCGGTATTGCCGTAAGCGATTTGACGGGAATGATTGCCCAGTCCGTTGGCGTAATAAGCGGACGTGACGAGGAAAAAAAAATGGCGGAGCTTGATTCATACATAAAGGAATATAACCCTTCTGAAATCGTTCTGGGCTATCCTCTTAATATGAACGGCACCAAGGGTGAGCGCGCGGAAAAAAGCGAACTTTTCCGTGATATTTTAGTTGAAAAATACGGTATCAAGGTGGTGCTGTGGGACGAGAGACTTTCATCCATGGCGGCACACAGAACACTTGAGGAAGCAGGAATAAGCGGTAAAAAAAGAACCGGCAAGGTTGATCCACTCGCTGCCGCATTCATCCTTCAGGGCTATCTTGACAGCAAGGGATTTTAAAAAGAGACTTAATATATAATCATCACGATAATATGACTTTTTGAGCATATTATGACGCCTTTTTAGTAGAAAAAAATTTGTTTTTTTGCTATACTGAAATTGCAAAGCAAATTTACACTAAAACAGAAGTTACAGGGGTGGTTTTATGAAATTTATTTTAGCTCAGATTTTAAGTATTATAGGAATGAGCATAACCGTTTCCTCCTTCCAGGCGAAAAAACAGAAAACTGTAATTATTATGCAGCTTGTGAGCTCTGTGTTTTTCTCAGCAAATATGTTTTTGCTGGGAATGTTTACCGGGGCTCTTTTAAATTGCATAGGTATTTTTCGGTCGATTGTATATTCAAACAAGGAAAAATTCAGAAATACGAATTTTTGGAATACTGTCTTTATAACCCTTTACATATTGTCATATATAGCAACATTCGCTGTTTTTGAAAAAGAAGTTGATTTCATTAATATAATAAAGGAATTGCTTCCGATAATAGCTATGACGGCAACCACAATAGGCTATTCAAAAACCGAAGCGGCAAGTATCCGGAAATATGCTCTTGTAAGCTCGCCTTCTTGGCTTATATATAATTGCTTTCCTGTATCAATCGGTGGCATACTCTGTGAAACCTTCAGTCTTATATCTGTTTTTATCGGAATGCTGAGACTTGATGTAAAAAAGGAGAAGAAAAATGAAAACACAATCGCTTAACGGTATCTGGAGTTATCGTGTCGGAAAAGGTGTATGGGGAGAAAACAAAGTGCCTTTTTCTGCTTTGCCGGTGGGACATTCCGAGTGCTTAAAAAGGTTTGATGCCGATAAAAGCTTTGAAAAAATATTTCTTAAATTTGACGGGATAACATATCAGGCAAAGGTAATTCTTAACGGATTTTTTATAGGTGAAATGCTGCCTTATTCCGAATACAGGTTTGATATTTCAGATAAAGTAAAGGAAAAGGACAATGAGCTTTTAGTGGAAATAGAGGATATTTCTCCATCCTTCGGACCATCTGAAGGATGGGGGAATTACGGCGGAATTATAAGAAATGTATATATTCTTTACGGTAACGAAAACTACATTGAAGATGTGTTTTTCCATTCGAAGCTCAAAGACGGCTGTAAGAATGCGGAATTTACCGTAGAGACAAAAGCGTGTGAAAACAGCGGCTTTTTTGAAATAGAACTTTTTTCGGGTGAAGAATCGGTCATTAAATACCGACAGGAAAACACAGGAGAGTTTCTAAGTAAAAACCTTGAAAATGTTTCACTCTGGTCACCTGACGAGCCGTTTTTATATACGTTACGGGTTTCGCTGATTGATAACGGAAGGATTATGGATGAATACTCATGCAAGGTTGGATTCAGAGAATTAACCTGCGACCGTCACCGTTTTATTCTTAACGGCGTGCCTCTTTGCATTAAAGGCGTATGCAAGCATGAAATGTTCGGCAACAGCGGGCATTGCCCAACAGAAGAGGAAATGCTTGAAGATATGAAAATGATAAAGGAAACAGGCTGCAATTTTGTAAGGCTTGTGCACTATCCTCATAATAAGAAAATTATTGAAATTGCGGACGAAATAGGGCTTATGGTATCTGAAGAACCGGGACTCTGGTGGTCAAATACCGCACATCCTGAAATAAGTGCAGGAAGCCTTGAGGTTTTACGCCGAACGATTTTAAGAGATAGAAATCACCCTTCCGTTGCTTTCTGGCTTTGCTTTAATGAATGTATTTTTACAGAGCAGTTTTTAATTGACAGTGCAAGGGTATGCCGCGAGACGGATCCTACAAGAATGGTTTCGGGGGCAAACTGTATGAGCCTTGAGGATACGTATAAACACTACAATATCTGTGGGTTTGATTTTTACACCTTTCATCCTTACGGAGATAACGCCGTTACAGCCTTAAATGCTCCGAAGGTCTTATATGACAAACCACTGCTCTATACAGAGTGGGGCGGACACCACGTTACAGATAACCTTAAGATGCTTTCGGATATAATGACCGAGCTTAGAAAAATGTATCTATCGGACGAGGATAAGAGTGCAATCTCCGGGGCGATTTTCTGGGAGTGGGCAGATACTGTGGATTTCAATCGGGGAGCTCCGTCGTGCTATGACGGGATATTGCGCTCGGGAATTGTGGACAGTGAAAGGAAGCCTCAGGCGATTTATCCCGTGTTTTGTAACGGTATTGAAAATATGGATAAGGATTTTGGGGATGAATTCTGGATGGAACGGTTTTCGGATATGCCGAAGTGCAAAAATCTGATTCTTTCCGTAAATAATAATTCACATCTTGAGGATTTACTTGAAAACATTGTTGAGGAAGAGACTAAGGTAAGGAAGAAGGAAACATTTACAAGAATGAGACCGCGCAGGCTTTCGATTGGTCCTGTGCAGAAAGGTTTTAGCAAACTTTCCGGGAATCCGTATATTCTGAGAGATGGTGAAAGTATTGAAATTCCATGCAGCATTTCATCGGAAAAGATAACGCTTTTTGGAATGACTTCTATCCCCAAGGGGTATCCCATTTCGGGGGAGTATGGAGAAGCGGTTGCAACAATGAGTGTATTTTACACAAACGAAGAAAAGTGCGAATTTAAGTTGCGAAACGGCATCGAAGTGACTACGGTGTTTCGTTTGCTTGGCTCGTCTGTGATAAATCCTGTTGCTGAAAATGCAGAGCCGTTTGCATTTTTCGGGTACGATAAGGATTTTGAAAATTATATAATGAACAAAGTGGAG
>JAZSAR010000147.1:0-7456 GCA_045601965.1 Clostridia bacterium | reverse complement strand
CTTATACCGCAAATCCCCGTATTTATTAATTCAGAAATTCTGTCTGACATGAAAATCGGAACGCTGTTATATAAAGTATTAACCTCTCCGTCGGATTTTATGAAAAATTTTACACCTTTTCTGTCTTTAATGTATAGGCTCCTGTCACAATCTGAGCATCCTTTTCCGTCACACTTGCCTGCAGTTTTTATTATACAGTTACGGCTTTTCATTAAAGGCAGATAACCGTAAGCAAAGGCGAGGCAAGGCACTTTATCCGCAATATATTTTATCTGCTTAAGATTCAGCTCAGCGGATACTACACATTTTTCAAATTCACTTGCCGAATGAATGTTGGAAAGATTCATACTGTAGTCGGCAATCACTTTCTTACCAAGTTTTTTTCCGTATTCCGCCGCGCCGATGCTTCCTGCAAGGATATATTCTTCCTCGATTTTCTCAGGCAGCTTTCCGTAAACCGCAGGAATGTAAACGCCCTTTGCCTTAGTCTTACCCGTAAGATTATAAGGAACAAAAACATTTTCCGCCCCTTCTTTTATAAGGGCTTCTGCCTGATCAACGGTTTCTGCCGTTATATACAATGAAAACTCTTCTTTTTCGCATTCTTTAACCAAAGGCAGTTTCAGCTCTCCATCAAATGTCCTTGTTTTTTCACGCATCAGGGAAAGCTTTTCCGTTGCTTCACGCCTCAGGGCATTAAGTGCAGAGGTCTTGAAATAAGCATCTGTTTTTATATCTGCCGTAAAGCTTTCTGCCGTATAGGGCGTTGCGCCAAGCTTTGTAAGCTGAACTTTGGAAAATTCTTCATCAATCGCCTTTCCCGTTCCGCTTTTATCCGTTTCGCACATTACCGTTGCATAGTTTTCTCCGTCGCTTAAGGTAAGGCTTGTTTCTTCATCAGAAACAGAAAAGCTCATATCCACGGGGATTTTCTTTATTTCCTTGCCGTCTTCCCAGAGGTGCTTAAGCTCCTTTATAAGCGCTGCATCATTGGTTTTTAATACATCGTCGTTAGATGATGTGATATTCATCATTCCGACGCCCTTTATCCCTCCGTAGCACCCTTTTGTAAATTCACCGCCGCGGGAAAAGGCACGGATCAATCTTTCCTTGTCCTCCTCGTCGGCATAGCCTCTGTCTATGGTTTTTCTGAAAGCTGTAACAGCACTTGCCACATAGGAGGGGCCCTTCATTCTGCCCTCAATTTTAAGGGATGATACCCCCATATTAATAAGGTCGGAAATTTCCGAAAGCAGGCTTAAATCACGGGGACTTAAGAAGTATCCGCTTTTTCCCTCTATGCTGTAAGGAAGGCGGCAGGGCTGGGCACATGCTCCCCTGTTTGCGCTTCTTCCGCCAAGGAAGCTGCTCATCAAGCACTGCCCCGAATAGCTCATACAAACTGCACCGTGGCAGAAAACTTCAAGTTCCATACAGCTCGTTTTTGCCATACCGGCAATTTCCGCTTTTCTGCATTCTCTTGAAAGCACAGCTCTCTTAATTCCCATTTTTTTAAGATAGTTAAGACCGTTTTCGTCAAACACCGTCATCTGCGTGCTTCCGTGAACGGGAGCATCAAAGTTTTCGGATAGTGCTCTGCAAAGCCCCAAATCCTGAACGATATATGCATCTATTCCGCTTTCATAAGCCTCTTTTGCGACGCTTAGGGCTTCACTAAATTCATTATCGTGAATAAGAGTGTTAATGGCAAGATAGACCTTTACGCCTCTTATATGGCAGTAGCTTACGGCTCTTTTAAGCTCATCGGAATCGAAATTTATTGCATTTTGCCTTGCGCTGAAGCGTGATGCCCCGATATAAACCGCATCGGCACCGGATGATACCGCCGCTTTTACGGCATCAAAGCTTCCGCCGGGAGCAAGAAGTTCTATCCCCATAATAACACTCCTTTCAGTTTAATTTGTCTTTCATTAAAAGATATTTTGTAATCGCGATTATTGTTTTGGCATCGTAAAAATGCCTTCCCTCTTCAATCAGCTTTCTTGCTTCTTCCACGGGCATTTTGACAAGGGAAAGATATTCATCCTCGTCGGTGTGGGCATCGCCCGTCTTTTTCACATTTTTCGCAAAAAAGATATATACAATTTCTCCTAAATACCCCGGCGAAGGATAGATTTTGCCAAAATCGACCAATTCTTCTGCCTCGTACCCCGTTTCCTCTGAAAGCTCCCTTAAAGCCGCTTCCTTCGGATTTTCCCCCTGATTAAGTTTTCCTGCGGGAATTTCGTAGGTAATTTCATCATAAGGACGGCGGTATTGCTTCACAAGAAGAATTTCGTCATTTTCAGTAACGGCTAAAACACCGCTACCTCCGCTGTGCTCGATTATCTCACGGTCGGCAACTTTTCCGTCAGGAAGATTAACCTTATCGCAGCGGACTTTGAATATTTTTCCTTCAAACACATATTTTCTTGAAATTTCTTTTTCAAAAAGCTCCATATTAACCTCACTTTATTGTGATTACGGTAACGCCCGCTTCACCTTCGCCGTAAGCGCCGAGACGGAAGGATTTTATCCTCTTTTCCTGACGGCAATACTGATGCACCATGGCACGAAGTGCTCCTGTTCCCTTACCGTGAATTACCCTTACGGTTTCAATTTTTGCTAAAACGGCATCGTCGATAAACTTTTCAAGCTCCATAAAGGCTTCGTCGGACATAAGACCACGTAAATCAAGCTCAATCGATGCGGTCTGTGTTTTTGAAACCCTGGTTTTATCAATGCTCTTAACCTTTTTCTCAGGAACTTTAATTTTATCCTCAATAGCTCTTAAAGCAGAAATATGAACGGTTACTTTTAATATACCCGTCTGCACGATTAAGTTGCCCTTGGCATCGGGAAGCGTCATAACATTTGCCCTTTGACCGAGGGTTAACACCTCAACCTCCTGCCCGAGTAAAAGATTTTTGGGTATTTTATTATTTTTCGGCATCAAAACATTTTCTGAAAGCTTGTCGGAAAGTGCATTTTCCTCTTCACGAAGACGTTTTCTTATCTCCTCCGCCGTTTTCTTGGCTTTGGATTTATCGTCTTCATTCAGCGCCTTTTTAACTTCTTCAAGCATTTCTTCAGTCTGCTTTTTAGCCGCTTCCACAATCCTCTTGGCTTCACGTCTTGCATCCTGAAGTAAGCTATCCTTTTGCTTATCAATACGGCTCTTATCGTCCGTAAGCTTCTTTTTGGCAGAATAGTTTTCCTGCTTTATTCTTTCAGCTTCTTCCTTTGCCGCCTCTGCTTCCTGCTTGTTTTTCTCAAGTTCCGTCACAAGGTCTTCAAAGTGGATATTTTCCGCAGTAAGGTTTTCCTTTGCCTTTCCTATGATATAATCGCTTACGCCAAGCTTTGATGCAATGGCAAAGGCGTTACTTTTACCGGGGATACCGATTAAAAGACGGTACGTGGGGCTTAATGTAGCAAGGTCAAATTCGCAGGCGGCATTTTCCACCCTGTCTGTCGAAAGAGCATAAAGCTTAACTTCGCTGTAGTGGGTTGTAGCGGCGGTTTTAGCGCCCGACGCCCTTACATATTCCAATATTGCCATAGCAAGTGCCGCACCCTCAGCAGGATCGGTTCCCGCACCGAGCTCGTCGAATAATACAAGGGAGTTATCGTCTGCCTCGTTTAATATTTTAACTATATTTACCATATGGCTTGAAAACGTGGAAAGGGACTGCTCAATGCTCTGCTCATCGCCGATATCGGCAAATACCTTATTAAAGACAGAAAGACAGCTTCCTTCCTTTGCAGGAATCATAAGCCCCGTCTGTGCCATAAGTGTGAAAAGCCCTAATGTTTTAAGGGTAACCGTTTTACCGCCGGTGTTGGGACCGGTTATAACAAGAGTATCAAAGTCACGGCCGAGGTACACATCCACGGGAACGACCTTTCTTTTATCAATTAAGGGGTGGCGGCCCTTATGGATTTCTATAACGCCCTCATCGTTAAGTTCAGGTACGGTTGCATCCATATCAAGGGCAAGACGCGCCCTTGCAAAAATCATATCGGCTTCCAGGATATATTTATAGTTATCGCCTATCTGTACTCTGTAATCGGCAATCTCTGACGTAAACTCAGAAAGAATTCTTTCAATTTCTTCCTTTTCCATTCCCACAAGCTTATGGATTTCGTTATTAATTTCCACAACCTGCATAGGCTCAACGAAAACCGTTGCACCGGAGCCCGAGGCATCGTGAACGATACCCGAAACGCTTCCCCTGTGCTCCGACTTTACGGGAAGAACGTATCTTCCGTTTCGCATGGTAACAAGGCTTTCCTGAAGGGCGTTTCTGTACCTTTCCGACTTTATCATTTCGGAAAGCACATCCCTTATCTTATCCGACAGCTTTTCCATTCTGCGGCGGATTGAATATAGCTCGCCTGATGCATCGTCCGCAAGCTCATCATCGGAAAGAATGCATCGGTCAATCTCCCTTTCAAGGCCGGGAAGCTCCGCCATACATTCGGATACAATATCCAAAAGAGGGTAATATTCCTCATCGTGATTTCGCATATAAGCCTTAAGAAGTCTTGTAACCCTTAAAACGTGGCCTACGTTTTTTATTTCACGGCAGGACAAACAAGCCCCCACCTCTGCCCTTTTTAATGTGGGCACAATATCCGTTAAAGGAGCAATAGGCGCTTCCTGATGCTTTACGGTAAAGCGGAAGGCCTCGTCTGATTGTGCAAGGAGCCTTTCTGCCTCGATTCGGTCTGTCGTCGGTCTTAAATTAAGGGCGTTTTCCTTTGTCTTTGCGCAAACCGCCTTTTCCGAAAGCATTTTAAGTATTTTATCATATTCAAGTACTTTTAAGTTTCTTTCTTCCATAGTTTTGCCTCATAAAATTTCTGCATATTTATACTATTTTATTTTACCATTTTTTTGCCTTTAAGTCAATATCAGGATAAAAAAATACACAGACGTTTTTAAGGTCTGTGTATAATTAATCATAATTTCAAATCCTTGATATCATAATCGGGAATGTGGTCGTTTTCGATATAGTCAAAAATGTCCTCCATATCCTCTGAAAAATGGTAAAGGCTTAAACAGTTATCTGCAATAAATTTCTTCTCGATGGCGTTTTTCATACTTACGTCAATGTCGTTATAATAGCCTTCAAAATTATATACCGCAATGGGCTTTTTATGCTGCTTAAGCTGTTTCAATGTGAGGATTTCAAAAAATTCCTCATAGGTGCCGATACCGCCCGGAACAACCAAAAAGGCGTCGGAAAGCTCCTCCATTTTCGCCTTTCTCTCCCTCATTGTTTCGGTGAAAATAAGCTCTGTGCACTTATCGAAAATTACTTCCACCCCTTCTTCTCTGAAAAAGTGAGGGATTACGCCGTAAATTTCCGCACCGCCCCTGTGCGCTCCGCGTGCCGCCGCTCCCATAAGGCCGCTTCCGCCTGCACCGAACACAAGGTTGTGCCCACGTTTTGCAAGAATTTCTCCAAGTATTTCCACCTTTTCGATGTACTTTCTGTCAATTTTTTCAGATGCTGCGCCAAATACACAAATGTTCATAATGTCTCCTTTCAGAATAACAAATCGGCTGTTTTAACGCCTGTTTGTTCCAACTTTTTATTGTATTCAATAACCCTGTCGCCAAGGTAATCCTCAATTCTGTGTCCATCAAATCCGATGCTTACATAAACGCCGGAATCCTTAATTATTTTCTGCTGCATTTCACTTTCAAAAAAGCGTTTCACATATTCGTGCTCACGGTAGCTGTGAATGGAATCGTAATTTACGTTCATTTCCCAGAATGTTCCGGTATCAGCTAATCTTTTGAAAAATTCTTCGGGCGCCATATTCCTTTTTTCCGCCGCGGCAAAAAGGTCTGTATGCGCTATTCCCTTTTTAATCTTTATGCTGTCTAAAAATTCAAAAAGGTTATGCTCCGAAATCTTACCTTCGGAATCGGGATTTTCTATTAAGCAATAGTCAAAAAGCTTATAGTCATCCTCCGTCATATCGTACTTTTCGGGAATAACGGAAATTTCAATTCCGCAAAGAAGTGTAATTTTTCCTTCATACTCCTTTTTAAGAGAGTTTATAAGCTTACTGTATTCTTCCTTCCTTTGTCCTATTCCGTAATTATGGTCGCAAATTCCGAAAAGCTTTATTCCCGATTCAATTGCCTTGTCAATTATAACGTGTGGTTCGTCCTTTCCGCATCCCGAATAATAGGTGTGTGAATGTATGTCCATATATTTCATATGCCTCACCTCTTACTTATTATACATTTTTTCTCGTGAAAAGTCAATTAATACTATTGACACAGAAATGAATTTAATGTAAATTAAATAAAAACAGTTAAAGGAGAATTCATATGGCTTTTGACAGAAGTAAATCCACCGCCGACAAGGCGAACACCGTTGATGCGAAAAATCAGCTTGATGTAAGTAATTATATTTCTTTTATAAATAAGGACGGATGCGGAGTAAGAATTATGTATGCAGGAAACTCCATCACCCGCCACGGAGTCAATGAGTCCATCGGTTGGCCTAATGATTTTGGTATGGCGGCGTCATCCATTGACAAAGACTATGTACATATCTTATCCAAAAGGGTTTTGGAAAAAGACGAAAACGCCGCTTTTTGCATAGCCCAGTGTGCCGCCTGGGAACGTGCCTTCTGGGACGATGCGGTTTATGATAAATTCTTCGTTGCGAAAAATTTCACACCAGACATTTTAATTTACCGCCTTGGTGAAAATGTGCTTCTTGAGGATTTTAACGCCCACGATTTTAAGGAAGGTATAAGACACCTGCTTAAGTATTTAACAAGCGAAAATCCCGATGCAAAAATTATCTTCACCACAAACTTCTGGATTAAAGAGCCCGTTGACAATGCCTTAATTGAGGTGGCAGCCGAATATGGAAAAAAGGCTCACGATTTAGGCCTGCTCGGCGAAAATCCTGAAATGAAGGCAATCGGACTTTTCGAGCATTCCGGCGTTGCCGCCCATCCCGGCGACAAGGGCATGGAAGCCATTGCCGACGCAATCTGGGAAGAATTAAAGGATATGATATAAGAAAAGCCCGACACGGAAAATTCCCTGTGGGGCTTTGTAATTACGGCACATAAGGTTTAGATGCAAACCTTTTTGGTGTCAAGTTCGTGTTAAGTTAATACCAAAAAAATATCAACCCATTACATACAAATCGACATCTATTATAGTTCTTGTTCTGTAACAAAAATCAATAATATCCAAATTTGCTCCTAAACATGGCGAAGCATTTTTAGAATATATTTTGGGGACTACTTCCAAATAAAATTCAACATCGAACTTTTCTTTAATTTGATTTAATATATTTATTTTAGGAATAAGGTTGGCAATTGTTTTCATCATTTGATTTTCTGTTTCAACATCATATTCCTCGCATCTTCCATAATCCCAACAAGCAAAACCATATTCTGTTCCATTTGGTCG
>JAZSAR010000146.1:0-7686 GCA_045601965.1 Clostridia bacterium | reverse complement strand
TTTTATTTCCGGTTCCTTTTCTTCCTTTACTTCTTCCTTTTTGGGCGCAGATAGAATATATTCCGAAACGAATTCCTCCGTATCGGTAATCATTGTTGCCCCGTCCTTTATCAAGGAGAAGCAACCCTTTGATTCTTCAATATCAATTCTTCCGGGAACGGCTGCAACGCTTTTTCCGTATTCCATAGCAAGATGGGCGGTTATAAGTGCCCCGCTCTTTTCTCCCGCCTGAGCCATTATGGTAAGGTCGGAAATCCCCGCCATAATTCTGTTTCTTACAGGAAAGTATCCCGAAAGCGCCGGTGTTCCGAATTCAAATTCCGAAATAACGGCACCGCCGTTTTCTATAATCTTATTACGAAAGTCACTGCTTCCCGAAGGATAATCCACATCCATACCGCAGCAAAGAACGCCGATTGTCTTTCCGCCCCCTGCAATTGCACCGAGCGTAGCCGACTGATCAATTCCCTGCGCCATACCGGAAACAACCGTGTAGCCCCCCTGAGCAAAGGCGGACGCTAAGTCACGGCTTACATTCATTCCGTAGCTGTCAGCCTTCCTGCTTCCGACGATGGTAACAGACGGAGTATTAAGCACACTTCTGTCCCCTGCCACATACAAAATGAGCGGAGGTTCGGGGATGGAACGAAGGCTTTCGGGATACGCTTTGCTGAAATAGTCAACAAGATAAACCCTTGCCTTATTGCAGCGCTCAACCTCAGCCGATACAAAGGACGTATCCTTATTTACAAGATATTCAATTTCTTTATCATTAAACATTCCGCACTCTTCGTACGCTTCCTTGTCTGCAGAATATAATTCCTCAGGTGAGGAAAAATATTCAATAGCATCCAAAAACTTGGCGTTGGATGCTATACCCATATGTTTAAGCCAAAGAAGATATTCCACTCTGTGCATTTAATTCATCCTTTTCATTTTGACCTATATATTTTATAAAGTACAACAAAAAATCGGATTTGTAAAGAAAAATTTTTTATTTTTACAAGAATTTTTCTTTTCGAGGTGAATATAATAGCTAAAAATACGCTTTCTGAAAGGATTTTTTATGCCCGTAATTTTTTTATCGGAGAACAACTCATTAAGTAAAAAGGTGATAAAAAAACCATTGCCGCAAAGCGATGCCTGTCTTATCGAAATTCCTTTTAAAAAATTAAGAAAGCGTTCTGTTTCCGCTTTTCGAGAAAAGCTTGCAGCCTCAGACTCATTCGTGTTTTCAGAGCCCGCATTAAAAAGCCTCACTCCCGAAAGAAAAGCTGATGTCAAAGCTTTTTTCGATTTCCATATTATTGATATTCTGAAAAAATATGCAAAGCAAAAAAAACTCCTTGAAAACCGCCTGGTACTTTTCAATCCGACAGAAAGTATAGTTTTATCTGCAATAAATATATTCCCCGATATCGCCCTTGCAGGAGATAACATTTTACATCTGGCAAATCATATCTACACCCTTACTGGCGCAGCAATCCCTCTGGTATCCGGAACCAAGGACTCCGACATCGTGCTTTGCACAAAAGAGCATAGCAAAGTCCCCGCCCTGCTTATCTTTGGATTTGACATAGAGCCGGGAGAAAACTCAATCGGAGGTGCTTCCCTGAAATTCTATCCGAAAGGAAACTACGCCTCTATCCTTTCCCTTTCTCACAGACCGCTTAATCTTAATGAAGCTGCTCTCTTATCAGAATATGATGCAAAAGCTACATTTAATATAGTGTTTTAAAATTAAGGTTGACAAAATCATTTTTATGGGGTATAATTCAAGCATTAATGCCTTCGGGCAAAAAAGGAGAATTCATTCAAATGGCAAAGGAATATGTATTAACCCGCGAAGGTCTCGCGAAGCTTAAGGAAGAGCTTGAATACAAGAGAACTATAGGCAGAAAAGAAGCTGCCGAACATCTTAAAGAAGCTCGTTCCTACGGCGATTTATCCGAAAACAGTGAATACGACGAAGCAAAAGATTCTCAGGCAAAGTTAGAAGCAAGAATTGCCGAGATTGAAGAAATGCTTAAAAACGTAAAGTTACTTGAGGATGCAGAAAGAACAGAAGGTGTTGTAGGCATCGGATCAACAGTAGTTTGTGTTAATAAGGCTATGGACATGGAAATAGAGTATAACATCGTAGGCAGCGCAGAATCTGATCCCCTTAACAACAAAATTTCTGATGAATCTCCCATCGGTCAGGCTTTAATCGGCGCTAAAGTAGGCGAAACAATTACGGTTACTGCTCCTATGGGCGACATCGAGTTCGAAATCAAAGAAGTAAAATAACATTTGAGTAAAGACATCTGGGGCGGATAACAATCCGCCCTATGATTTTGTAAAAAGGTGATACTATGGACAAAATTGTACCGGAGTATATGGAAGAATATTTAAGGTGTCTTCTCCCCGAAAGAGACGCCTTTTTGTCGTCTTTAGAAAAAGAAGCGGCAGATACCGAAACCTACGCTCCCATAATTGAGCCTGAGGTTGCTAACCTTTTAACGGTTTTAATAAAAATTACAAAGCCCAAGAGAATTTTAGAGCTGGGAACCGCTATAGGCTATTCCTCCATTGTTATGGCGCGCGCCATGGGCGAAGGCGAAATCATTACCGTTGAACGTTATGCCGTTGCCTATGAAAGGGCTATCGGAAACATTAAAAAAGCAGGGCTTTCGCATATAATAAAGCCCGTTTTGGAGGAGGCTACAAGTGTTCTTAACTGGCTTGATCCCCCCTTTGATATGATTTTCATGGATGCCGCAAAAGGACAGTATATGGACTTTTTGCCCGATTGCCTGAGGCTTCTTAAAAAGGGTGGAATATTAATCTCAGACGACGTTTTATATAAAGGTGAAGTCACCGATGCAGTTTCTACCGAAAAGCGTAAGGTCACTTTAGTTAATCGCCTTAATAAATATTTAGAGCATATATCAGACACAGAAGGTCTTGCAACAACAGTTCTCCCCATCGGAAACGGCGTTGCAATATCATTAAAGGAGTAACGCTATGAGAAAGATTGAGCTTTTGGCACCTGCCGGCGACTTGAACCGCTTGAAGGTTGCAATAGAATATGGCGCAGATGCAGTATACCTCGGCGGAGAACAATATTCCCTCAGAAGCGCCGCAGTTAACTTCACCCACGATGAGCTTAAAGAAGGAATAGAGTACGCTCATACAAGGGGCAAAAAGGTTTATGTGGCATTAAACATCATCCCCCACAACAAAGACCTTGACACCATGGAAAGCTTTGTAAAGGAAGTCCACGCCCTCGGTGCAGATGCTGTTATCGTTTCCGACCTCGGAGTTATGGAAGTTATCAAAGCTGCCGCTCCCGGTCTTGAAATTCATATAAGCACCCAGGCAAGCGTAACCAACTACAGAACCGTTGATACGTATAAGAGACTCGGCGCTTCAAGAGTTGTTCTTGCCCGCGAGCTTTCCTTGGAGGAAATCACCGAAATTCACGAAAAAACTGATTGTGAGCTGGAAGTCTTCTGTCATGGTGCCATCTGTATGTCATACTCGGGCAGATGCCTTTTAAGTAACTACCTGGCAGGCAGAGACGGTAATATGGGCGAATGTGCTCAGCCCTGTCGCTGGCAGTATTATGTAATGGAAGAAAAGCGGGAAGGAATGTATCTTCCCATTATGGAAACAGAGCGCGGAACCTTTGTTTTCAATTCCAAGGATATGTGCATGATAGAGCATATAGATGATTTATTCAAGTGTGGTGCCGCAAGCATAAAAATTGAAGGCAGAATCAAAACCGCCTACTATGTTGCAACTGTTGTAAAATCCTACCGTGCAGCAATAGATGCTTATATGGCTAATCCCGATGACTGGTATAAGGAATATTACAAGACTGAGCTTGAAAAGGTAAGCCACAGAATGTATGATACCGGCTTTTTCTACGGTCGTCCCGAGGAAATTTATGCCGACGGCTCTTATATAAGAAACTACGATGTAATTGCAACGGTGGATTCTTATGATGAAAAAACAGGTATCGCCACCCTTACAATGCTTAACAAGTTTTCCCTCGGAGAAGAGCTTGAAGTAATGGAGCCTGAAGGGGACTTCTGGATCCAGAAAATCAATTATATGGAAGATATTGATAAAAAATCCATCGAAACCGCAAACCATGCGGAAATGAAGGTTCTCTTAAAAACAGACAAGCCCGTTTCCACCTTCGCTTTTTTCAGACGTAAACGCGCATAAATTATTATTGACATCACCAATAATATATTCTATAATATAGGTAGCAAAAGGAGGTGCTGTTATGGCTAAAATTACAAAAGACACTATCATTGCAGACGTATTGAAAATCGATCAGGGCACTGCTCCCTTCTTCCTCGAAATCGGAATGCATTGCCTTACCTGCCCCGGTGCCATCGGTGAAACTGTAGAAGAAGCTTGCATGGTTCACGGCGTTGACTGCGATGAGCTTTTAAATAAGCTTAACACTTATCTGGAAAGCAAGTAAAACTTTAAGTGGCTGGACAAAACGTTCAGCCACTTTTTCTTTACTTGACTTTTACTTTCTGTGTGATATAATAATAGAAGCGTAATTTCGACAAATTTATAAACCGGAGGTAATTTTAATGGATAAGATAAATATATTCGGTGTTAATATAGACAATGTAACAATGGATGATGCCGTAGAAAAAGTTGCAACCTGGCTTTCTGAAAGCAAAAAGGGCCGCGCCATATACACACCCAATTCAGAAATCATTATGGCTGCAAAAAAAGATCCCGAATTCAAGGAATTGCTTAATTCTGCAGATATGACAACTCCTGACGGAATAGGTGTTGTAAAGGCTGCTGCAATCCTGGGGACTCCTCTTCCCGAGCGTGTTGGCGGCTTTGATTTGACCTGCCGTGTGATTGAGTATCTTAACGAAAATAAAATGAGTCTTTTCATTTTAGGCGGTAAGCCCGGCGTTGCAGAAACAGCAGCAGAAAACTTAAAAAAGCAGTACCCCGACCTTGTTATCGCCGGAACTAATGACGGCTATTTCAAGGAGGATGCTCCTATCGTTGAAAAGGTTGCAACCTCAGCTCCCGATTATCTTATGGTGTGCTTAGGTGCTCCCAAACAGGAAAAGTTTATCGCAGCGTACAAGGACAAGCTTAACGCAAAGGTTATGATTGGTGCCGGCGGAAGTGCCGATGTATTCGCAGGAACAATGGCACGTGCTCCCGAATTTTTTATAAAGCATAATTTAGAATGGCTTTACAGAATAGTAAAAGCAAAAAGACTTAAAAGAAGTCTTTCCCTTTTCGCTTTTGCAGGAAGTGTTTTCATGCACCGCATACTTCACGGCAAAAATAAATAATACGAAAGATGTGATTTTTATGAAAAGGCTTATTTCTATACTTATTTCTGTAGTATTATCTTTTTCCTTAGCCTCCTGCACAAACCGAAATGAAGAAGCTGACGATTATTCAGGAGAAAAACTTTCATATACAGAAATGATTGACGGTGACGGAATTGTATTAAAGCGTTGGTATTACAAGTATTATCCTGACGGAGAAATATCCACCTCCACCCGCTGCCTTGAAGACGGTACCTGTGTACAGAGAAACGAATATACTTATAACGATGACAAGTTGAAAAACTGCGAGACCATATACATATACGGAAAAAAGGCTTCCGTTACCGAATTCACCTATACAGATGACGGAAAAATCAAAACTGAAAAAGTTTATCTTCCGGACAGCATAACCGAATCAGTATATTATTATAATTCCGACGGAACAGAAAACCGTGTCGAAACATTGGATGCAGAAGGACAGCTTATTAAGACAAAGCTCTGCATTTATGACGAGGCAGGCGACAAAAAGAAGGAACGTTTCTTTAACGCTAATAATACCTATACCGGCGGAATAGAATATACCTACGAAAACCATGTCCTTATCATGAAAGAATATGTACGCTCTGCTGTTGGAGAATTTTCCAAAGAAGAATATACATATGACGGAGAAAACATTGTAAAAACCGTTTTTTATGATCCTTCCGGAAAACTTTTATACACCGATACTGCTGAATTTGACGGTGAAAGGGTTCTTCACAGAATGCGTAAAGCCGCAGATGATTCTATTGTTTATACATGGGATGCTTATTACGACAGTTTCCTTACTTTGATCGGATAAAGGAGAATTTTTATGCCACTTATAGTAATTGAAGGCGTTGATGCTTCAGGTAAGGCAACACAAACAAAAAAGCTTTGTGAGCGCCTTACGGCGGAAGGAAAAAGCATAATGAAAATAACATTTCCGGACTACGATTCCCCCTCCTCTGCCCCGGTAAAAATGTACCTTTCAGGCGAGCTTGGAGAAACAGCGGACAGCGTAAATGCCTATGCCGCAAGCGCGCTTTTTGCCGTTGACAGATTCTGCAGCTACAGAAAAAACTGGAAGTCATTTTTAGACGGTGGCGGAATCGTTATTGCTGACCGCTATGTGACATCAAACTTTATCCATCAGGCATCTAAAATCAGCGATAAGACCGAGCGTGATAAGTATCTCGATTTCCAGGCTGATTTTGAATACGAAAAAATCGGTCTTCCAAAGCCCGATGCAGTATTATTTTTAGATGTCCCTCCCGAGGTTTCATTAGAGCTTATCGCCAAGAGGGAAAATAAGTTTGATGCCGAAGCCGTCCATGACATTCATGAACGCGATTCAAACCATCTCTTCAAAGCTTATGAAAGTACCGTTTATGTTGCGGACAAGTTCGGATTTATTAAAATCCAATGCACAGAAGAAAAAACTCTTAAAACTATTGATGAAATTGCTGATTTGGTCTATAAATCAATTGAAAATATTATAAAATAAAAAATAAAAGGTGCAAAAGCACCTTTTATTTTTTTGTTTTCTCCTCTTTACCTAAAATATCATAACGTAAAATTCCGACTAAGATAGATATTATACAAATAATATCGGATACATTAAGTATCCAAAGGCTGTTATGCGCATTATAGATAAGCCAGCTTACCATTCCGGGCAAGCTAAGAAGTCTTACCGTTCCCGGCTTCTTAACCCACATCGCAATTGTTGCAAAAGCCATTCCGGAAACGCTCAGAAACGCCCAGGCGCCTTCTTTATTGACGATACCGGAATAGATACCGGCTCCCACAAAAAACGCCATAAAACCGAATAAAATCCATTTAGAAGAAAGCCACTTTATTCCCGCGTCTTTTCTGTCAAAAACAAGCGACCTCACAATAGAAAGAACATTCATAATGCCACCGGCAACGGTTCCTTTAAGAAAATAATAGATACTGACCGTGCTCATAGCTGCAACGACCGTCATTAATATTCCACGCTTAGTCCTTTGCTGATATGCAAGGGCGTTGAGCATTACTCCTGCGAGCGCAAATATAACCACCCATCCATCTGCTTTTATATCTGAAATCACATTATGTAAAAATCCCATTTTTCGTCACTCCTCTTTTCAACCTGTTAAATTATACATCAGGGACGAAAAAAATGCAATATAAAAAAACAAAAAAGATGACGGCAATGCCGTCATCTTTTTATTTGTTATATAGCTTCCAGAACGAGAGCAATCATCTGGAATGCCTGAGCTCTTGTAGCACCTGCTGCGGGAGCAAATGTACCATCGCCCATACCGGAGATTACGCCTGCAGCTGCTAACTTGTTAACAGCCTCTACTGCATATTCTTC
>JAZSAR010000145.1:0-2617 GCA_045601965.1 Clostridia bacterium | reverse complement strand
AAAAGCCGTAAGCCAGGGACCTACATTTCTTCCGCCTAAAACGAAGCCTGATACATTTGTTGCGCTTTTTCTGCAGTATACTCCGACGCCTATCATAACCGCGAAGAATACCACCAACATAATAATTTTTACTGCCATTTTAACCATCCTTCCATAATACATTTTTTTCTTCCAGAGGACAGCCGGCAATAAAAAAACCGCCCTCCGGAAAATTAACCAGAGGACGGACATAATAATCCGCGATACCACCTCAGTTTACAGGTTCCTCACGGCAACCTGCCTCATTGAGTAAAACAAAAAAACCGTACTTCCGTGCTACTCACTCGCTTTGACGGGCGAAACCCGTCGGGGCTTACTTACTTCTTCCCCGAAGCTCCCGGACCGTATTCAGTATACCCTTTGATTACGGCTTGCACCAACCGCCGCTTCTCTTGGCTCTCAAGGTAAACCTACTTGCTTCCGTTCACAGCCTTTAGCATACCCATTTATGCCTACAGGCATTTTAGCACACTAAAGTGAAAAAGTCAATACCTATTTTTATTTTATTGCTCTTTTAATTTTTCGCTCTGATAGTGAAGAGTAAGCGCAGAAATAAGCTCATCAAGCTCGCCGTTCATAATGGCGTCAATTTTATGAAGCGTAAGACCGATTCTGTGGTCCGACACTCTTCCCTGGGGGAAGTTATAAGTTCTTATTCTCTCACTTCTGTCGCCCGTTCCTACCTGACTCTTACGCTCGGATGCCACCTTTTCGTGCTGCTGGGACTGCATAAGCTCATAAAGACGGGAACGGAGAATTTTCATACCCTTATCCTTATTTTTATGCTGGCTCTTTTCGTCCTGACAGCTTACCACAAGACCCGTTGGAATATGGGTGATACGAACCGCACTGTCCGTTGTATTAACGCACTGACCGCCGGGGCCTCCTGCACGGAAAACGTCAATTCGTAAATCATTGGGGTTAATTTCAACCTCCACCTCTTCAACTTCGGGAAGTACCGCAACGGTTACCGTGGAAGTATGGATTCTTCCCTGGGATTCGGTGTCCGGAACTCTCTGCACTCTGTGAACTCCGCTTTCGTACTTAAGGGTACTGTATGCTCCCTGACCTATAATCATAAAGGAAATTTCCTTTATTCCGCCAAGGCCTGTTTCGTTGGTGTTCATTATGTCAATTTTCCATCTTCTGGATTCTGCAAACATGGAATACATTCTGAAAAGGTTTGCTGCAAAAAGCGCCGCCTCATCTCCCCCGGCTCCGCCTCGTATTTACATAATTACGTTTTTATCGTCATTGGGGTCTTTGGGAAGCATAAGTATTTTAAGTTCTTCCTCGCAAAGCGATGCCGCGTCAAGGGATTCATCAAGCTCCATCTTCGCAAGCTCGTGTAAATCCTTTGCCGAAGCATCCTCTAAAATCATTTTTGATTCTTCAATGGATTCTTTATACTTTTTATATTCTCTGTATTTTTCCACAATGGGCGTTATGTCAGCAAGCTCCTTGCAAAGCTTGCTCCACTCTGTTCTGTCCTCCATCACGGAAACATCACTTATACTTTTTGTAAGTTCTTCATAGCGTTCTTCAATAAAAGCCAATTTTTCAAACATTTTACTTTCTCCCATACATTGCTTTTTACATTATTTTATTATAACAATTTTTCATTCTTTAGTCAACAAATATGAATAAAAAAATATTTCTTCAATATACTATGGAAAGAAAGGAGGTTTTTATTATGAAAAAACTTATTTCTCTTTTACTGGCAGTATCTCTTTTATTAATCATCACGGCCTGCGGCGGAACTAATGACAATAACACGGGAATCACCGACGACATGGGAAACGGTGCTAATGATATAATCGAAGAAGGTAAGGACATGGCGGACGATATGATGGAGGACACAAAAGATTTTGCCGATGACATGACAAACGGTACGGATGATACTCCTGCAAATATGCCTGATGACACAATAGACGGCACCATGGAAGATACCGAAGCAAACGTAAATCCCGATACAGCACAGTAATAAATATCCCCCCGTATAACGGGGGGGATTTCATTTTCGGGCATAGCCCTACCCACTACTGGCTGCGCACAAGTGCGCTTTGTATTGGCCTGTCAGCCATGCAAACTATTACTTGCTACCCATAAATGGGTTATCTTTTTGCCGGCTTCCCCTTGAGGGCTTGGCAAAATTTCACAGATTTGCAAATTTTGCTTCGGCTGTCGAGCAAGGCGAGACTGATGAGGTGTTTATTATAAAGTCTTTTAGTGTCTACATTACCACCTCATCCGAGTTTTGGCAAAATAGGCTTATTTTGCCTACACCCACCTTCCCCTCAAGGGGAAGGCTTTCCAACAGTTTATTTGTGCTATGCAACAATGTTGCTCAATAATATACTTTTTTGTATACTTTACTTTTCCATCTGTTTATCGGTTAACCTTTTTTGAACCACGCGATTATCGCGTGTTTTTCTTTATACAAAAAACGGATTGCAAGTTTGAATCCGCTCCTAGAGAATTTTAAGCATTAGTCAGAAAGAGCCATTTCAAATTGAGTAAATACCCTCATAACACTTCCGCGACCGAAATTTTTTACAATTTCACCCTCTTTCAATTC
>JAZSAR010000144.1:0-10256 GCA_045601965.1 Clostridia bacterium | reverse complement strand
TGCGAAGGTTCACTTTGCGACCATGGAGGAAAGCAAGCTCTTAAAAGGAAAACTTCCCAAACGAATTTCTATTTCCGAATTTTCGGATGCTTACGGAAACGATTACCTTATGGTATTAAACCGCGATTACAAATATGACAGGCGCTATGTCCTTGACTTAAAAGAAGAAAGACGCGTATGGCGTGTAAGCGATTATGACGGAGAAGAAAGACTTGCCTTTGACGACGGGAAAAATAAGATTATGGGAACCCTTACTCCGGGAAGCATTGCTCTCTACCGCCTGCAGAAGAAGACTGAAGAGCCTTATGAGATAGAATATTATCTTGAAAAAGGAACATTTTAGACTTTAATTATTTACCTTTTATTTACAAATTCGCGTTGACAAACATAAAGTAAAGTGGTAAAATGAAATCATAAGGGAGTAGTCGGCACGATATGTGCGATGAAGTCAACACCGTGTAAATCTGTGTTTTAAAAGATTTTCTGGTTTCATCTTAAACGACAAGACTTATCTTAAAGGATGGGTCTTGTCTTTTTTTTAATTTAAAATACCTTGCGGATGCATAAAGTATTCTGTGGGGAGAAATATAATTTCAGAAGGGAGATTTTCAAATGAAGCATTTTTGTCAGGCAAAGGAATCGGTTATGGAATTTTTCAAAACCGATGAAAAGACGGGACTGAGTGAAGAAAGAGCAGAAAAACTTAAGGAAGAGTATGGTCTCAACAAATTAAAGGAAAAGAAAAAGAAAACAAAAATGGAGCGTTTTCTTGACCAGTTCAAGGATGCAATGATACTTATTTTGATTGCTGCCGCAATTGTTTCATTCGTTGTAATTTGTGTCGAAAAAAACTGGGGAGAGCTTTTCGAGCCGGCACTTATCGTATTGATTGTTATCTTAAATGCGGTTATGGGCGTGTACCAAGAGGGTAAGGCAGAAAAGGCACTAGATGCACTTAAGAGTATGTCTGCACCCCACGCAAGAGTAATCCGTGGCGGCGAAGAAAAAATCATTGATGCAAAGGACCTTGTGCCCGGGGATATAATCCGCCTTGAAGCGGGAGATTTTGTGCCTGCCGATGCAAGGCTTCTCCACAGTGCGGGCTTAAAATCGGAAGAATCCGCTCTTACGGGAGAATCTGTTCCTTCGGAAAAGGATTACCTTGCAGAGGTTGGAGAAGATGCTCCCATTGGCGACAGATTAAATATGGTTTATTCCGGATGCAGTATTACTTACGGAACAGCGACTGCCGTTGTTACCGCAACAGGTATGGATACAGAGATGGGTATGATAGCAAATCTTCTTGATAATGAAGATGAAGGACAGACGCCTCTTCAGCAAAAACTTGCCCAGCTCGGCAAATATTTAGGAATTATGGCACTTGCAGCCTGCATAATCATATTTTTTATAGGTCTTACAAACGGAATCCCGGTGCTTGAAATTTTTATGACGGCTGTTTCTCTTGCCGTATCGGCAATTCCCGAAGGACTTCCAGCCATTGTTACCATTGTGCTTTCAATCGGAGTACAGCGGATGGTAAAGAAAAATGCTCTTATCCGTAAGCTTCCTGCGGTTGAAACATTGGGCGGCGCATCTGTTATCTGTTCGGATAAAACCGGAACGCTTACACAAAACCGTATGACTCTTACAAAAGCATATGTAGACGGATTTTCCGAAACAGAAGACATCGGAACTGATAACACCGAAGCGGTGAAAAAGCTTCTTATGCTGGGAGCACTTTGCTGTGACGGCTCGGTTGTATTTGACGGTGATGAAGAAAAGCATATCGGTGATCCCACCGAAACGGCCATTGTCCTTGCGGCACATAAAAACGGTATGCCGAAGGATGAACTTAATGAAAAGTTTTTGCGCCTTGCTGAAATCCCCTTTGACTCCGACAGAAAGCTGATGTCAACCGTAAACCTTATGGAAGGCAGAAAGATAGTAATTGTAAAGGGCGCCTTTGATATGATGGCAGAAAGGTGCGTAAAGGGAAATCTTGAAGCGGCTAAAAGCTTTACAGAAGCTATGAGTAAAGACGCTTTGAGAGTTTTGGCAATAGGCTATAAGGAAATTGACGAAGTGCCCGAAAATCCCACATCTGAAGCGCTTGAAAACGGCCTTAATTTTATGGGACTCGTAGGTATGATTGACCCGCCTAGACCGGAGGCGAAGGATGCCGTGGCGCTCTGCAGAAGGGCAGGAATCAAGCCTGTTATGATTACGGGAGACCACGTTGTTACCGCCTCTGCAATCGCAAAAGAGCTCGGAATTCTTTCGGAGGGCGACAAGGCGATTACGGGAAGCGAGCTTGACGCAATGACTGACAGAGAGCTTGATGAGCAGGTTGAAAATATTTCGGTTTATGCAAGAGTATCTCCCGAAAATAAAATAAGAATAGTTAAGGCGTGGCAAAGAAAAGATCAGGTTGTATCCATGACAGGCGACGGAGTAAACGATGCTCCCGCACTTAAAGCCGCCGATATCGGCTGTGCCATGGGTATTACCGGCACAGATGTTGCAAAGGGCGCATCAGATATGACTCTCACAGACGATAACTTTGCAACAATAGTTGATGCCGTAAGAGAGGGCAGAGGAATTTACGAAAACATCAAAAAGGTTGTCGGATTTTTGCTTGGTACCAATATCGGTGAAGTAATAACCGTGTTTATGGCAATGCTTCTGTGGCATAAAACACCCCTTCTTTCTATGCAGCTTCTCTGGATAAACCTTGTGACAGACTCACTTCCCGCCATTGCTCTTGGTATGGAGGCTGTTGAGAGCGACGTAATGGATAAAGCACCCAAACCGAAGAATGAAGGAATTTTTGCTGGCGGTCTTGGCATCCGTGTGGTTCTTCAGGGCATTATGTTTGCAGTTCTTACCCTTTTCGGATTTAAGATGGGAGAAAACGTGACAGGAACATTGGAAGGCGGTCAGACAATGGCGTTTATGATACTTGCCCTTTCCCAGGTCGTTCAGAGCTTCAATATGAGAAGCGAGCATTCTCTCTTTAGGATAGGAATGTTTTCCAATAAAAAGTTAAACGGTGCGGCAATTGTCTCTGTACTCCTTGTGGCTCTTGTTTTATTCACTCCCTTAAGAGTGGCATTCGGACTTGTTATGCTTCCGGCAAAGCTCTATCTTATTGCACTTGCCCTGATGCTTGTTCCTCTTCTGGTAATTGAAACAACAAAGGCATTAAGACATATAAAGAAATAATATTCTGTATGGAAAAATTCCCGAAACGGTTGCACTATTCATATTTAATTATAAAAGTCCATTTAGGCATATAGCTTAAATGGACTTTTATCTTATGGCGTACTATCAAAAAAAGTTCTATGCGAACAACGGGGCAGGGAAATGTATTTTCGTATAACACTACTTTATTTGCCTGCTTATATGTATGATTGTGTGTATAGTAGCCTATAAGACTGTGTAAATTATAATTGTATAGTACATTCTAGCATATTAAGATTGTTTTGTCAATCTTATAAACATATATATTAACTTGTCAGATTGTTAAAAGTATGCGTGTCACGGTGTAAACTATATTCACTACATTACTTTTGGGAAGTGTTTATATGAAAATGAAAAATTACGATGCCGTTCTTGCCGGAAAGCGCATACAAAAGGCGCGTAACGCAAAAGGTTATACTCAGGAAGCATTGGCTGAAATGATTGATATGAATACAAAAAATGTAAGCCGCCTGGAAAACGGAACTATGGGCTTGTCAGTTTTTACTTTGATATCGCTATGCAACAGCCTTGATGTTTCGGCGGATTATATTTTATTTGGTATCACCGAAGGAAATGAAAAAAATACGGCAATGCTTTTATTGTCGAAACTTCCCGAAGACAAGCAAGTGCAGGCAGAAAAGGTTCTGGAGGCATTTGTAAAAGCATTTGAAAGCTGAATTTGTATAAAAACCGCCCTATGGCGGTTTTTTGTTGCTGTTATTTTTATCTTTCTGTATGTAAAAATTCCCGAAACGGTTGCAAAATCTTCCCTATAGTACTATAATCCTGGTATAACATAAAAAAGGGAGATGTTTTTATGAAAAAATTCAGAGTTGGCGTTGTGGGCTTAGGTCACAGAGGAAGACTTATGTTTGCTCTTGCAGCAGATTCCTTTGACTCGGTAATTCCTGCGGCAGCCTGCGACTTGTTTGAAAGAAACTTCTACGAAAAGCAGTGGCTCATGGATGATGCTATGTGTAATCTCTACCCTGAAACCGTGTTTTATAAGGACTATGATGAGATGCTTGAAAAGGCAGACCTTGACGTTGTCATAGTTGAAACCGGAGCAGATGTTCACTGCGATTTTTGCATAAAGGCACTTGAGAAAAACATAAACGTATTAACGGATATTCCCGTTGTCGCAAACCTTTCGGAGGCTGAAAGAATCTGGAAGGCGGCAGAAAAGTCTGAAGCTATGATATCCGTTGGTGCAAACCCCAACGAGCAGAAGTTTGCGGTTATGCTTCAGGAATTTTTCGAGTCGGGAAGGCTCGGAAAGCCCTACTGTATGGAAGCTGAATACATCCACTGGAGTATGCCCAACTCAGAAGGGCATAAGGCTTTAACCGAAAACGGCGACTGGAGAAAGCTGCTTTCTCCCATAAGATACTGCACCCATTCTCTCGGTCCTCTCCTTACCGTTGTGGATGAAGAGCTTCGCTATGTAAGCTGCTTTGGAACAGGACCCCACGCCGATGATTATGACGGCAATAAGAAGGATGATATGGTTTGCGCAAACTTTAAGACAGAATCCGGCATAGTTATCCGACTTATGAGAAACGGCCGCTGCCGTGCCGATATCGGACATCACAATTACAGAGTGTTTGGAACCGAAGGCTATATGGAGAGAATTGACCGCTTCGGAAAGCCCGTTATAAGATACAATTCTATGAAGGATGAAAATAACAAGCTTCAGGAAATAACAGGTGAATTTACACCTCCCGCGTATAAGGACAATCCCAAGGCAAAGGGACACGACGGAATTGACTTTGCAATGCAGGATCATTTCTTCAAGGCACTTTCCGAGGGAGGGGTAGCCCCCATAAGCCTTAAGGCAGGCCTTGAAATGACACTTCCCGGAATTTTTGCCGAGGAATCCGCAAAGCGCGGCGGCGAAGTTATCCGTATGGTTTATCCGTGGGAAGAAGATTGGTCAACAGAGATTAAATAATTTAAAAAAGTTCTTGACAAATAAAAAAAACGGTGGTATAATCCTTTCATCATAAATAAATAAACGCAGTGATGCGGAATAGTAAGTAAGGACTTCGCCTTTCAAGAGAAATGCCGGTCGGTGCAAGGCATAAGGGAATAATTACCGAACTCGCCGCGGAGCGGTTGCCGTGAAATGCAAAGAGTAATGGCAAACGGGAACTCCCGTTACAGAGTTAAGATGTGTTGGCATCTAAAGGGCATCCTTCGGGATGAAAAAGAGTGGTACCGCGGAAATGTTTAAATTTTTACGTTTTCGTCTCTTTGAAAAAACAAAGAGACGAAAACGTTTTTTTATTCGTTAAAAAAAGCAATTTGCAAGAAAAGAGGGTTTTTATGAAAAAAATCAATATCACAGACATCACATTGAAGGAGCTTTCAAAGGACAGAGAAATTTCACTTTTATTCCGTGAAAAGACAGCCGTTGCATCTTGCGCGGATTCTCTCGGAATCGATGCAATTGAGCTTGCCGGCGTTAAAAATGAAAGAGAAGATAAAATTATATATAAAACCATATCCCAGAACGTAAAGGAAAGCATTGTTGCAATTCCGGTTGGATTTACAAAGGAAGAGGTTACACTTTCCTGGGAGTGCATAAAGGAAGCGGCAAAGCCCCGTCTTCAGGTGGAAGTTCCCGTATCAACGGTACAGATGGAATATATCTATCACATCAAGGAAGAAAAGATGCTTGAAAAAATAGCCGAGCTTACAAAGGAAGCAAAGGCTCTTTGCTCCGATGTTGAATTTTCCGCACTTGATGCAACAAGAGCAGACATTGCGTTTTTAGTTGCAGCGGCAAAAATTGCAGCCGAAAACGGCGCAACAGTAATTTCCGTATCTGATGATGCAGGTGCCGCCCTGCCTTATGAAATCGGAGAAATCGTATCTGCCGTGAAGGCAGAACTTAACCTTCCCCTGTATGTGAAAGTGTCAGATGCTCTCGGAATGGCGAGCGCTTCGGCAATAGAGGCAATTAAGAACGGGGCTGATGGCGTAAAGAGTGCAATGGCAGGAGAAAATATTTTATCCTCCGGCGTAATTTCCGATATCGTAAGTGCAAGGGGAGATGCCCTCGGTATAGAAACAAACCTTAAAAATACAAAAATTCACAGAAGCATAGACGATTTGCTCCAGTCAATTAATCACGAGGCATATGACACCGACGGAGCGGTAAGCGAAAAGAAAAAGATTTTACTTGATGCAGACAGTACCATTTCTCAGGTATCCCAGGCGGCAGAAGTGCTTGGATATGACCTTTCCGATGAAGATTTAGGAAATGTACTTAAGGCAATCGTAAACATATGCGAGAAGAAGGGAACCATCGGTGCAAAGGAGCTTGAGGCATTAATTGCCAGCGAAGCACAGAGAGTTCCTTCCACATACCATCTTGAAAGCTATACCACTACCTGCGGAAATAAAATGGATTCAATGTCACAGGTAACATTAAAGTGCAATGATGAAATAATCTCCGGCGTAAGCTCAGGCGACGGCCCCATTGACTCGGTATTCCGGGCAATTGAGCAGAGCATAGGTTTCCACTATGAACTGGACGATTTCCAGATTCAGGCTGTGACAGAGGGCAAAGAGGCACTTGGTTCTGCCATTGTAAAATTGAGAAACAACGGAAAGCTCTATTCCGGTAACGGAATTTCCGCCGACATCGTTGCGGCAAGTATAAGAGCCTATATAAACGCACTTAACAAAATTGTCTTTGAGGAGAATTAACATGAAAATCGTATTTTCGACAAAAAATGTAAGCCGCCCGTCCTTTCTGGATTTGTGCCGCTATGCATATGACTACGGATATTCGGGCTTTGAAATTTACGATGCGACAAAAGAAAGGGCAGCCCATTATGACAGCATTCTCCGTAATGACCGCACAGCGGATGCTAAAAGAAAGTTACTTAACAGAAGCCTTTCTGTTTCGGCGCTTCATTATCCCTGCAGCATTGATTCAGAAGAAGCAACAGGGGATAGCTTATATAAATATGTAGTTATGGCATGCATTGCCGGCATTGAAAACGTAATAGTAAGAATAGAAAAGGAAACGGACAAGGCCATTCTTTCCGAAAAGCTTGGCGAGGCAATTAAATGTGCCGAAAAGTCCGATGTAAGAATCCTTCTTGAAACAGTCGGCTATCTTTCCGAAACCGGGCACGTAATTGATATAATCAACTATTTTTCATCGGCAGTGCTTGGTGCTTCCTGGAATATCAGAGGAACATACTTCGGTGCAGGAGAAAGCGCCGAAACCACCATAAAGAGCCTTGGTGCATACATAAAATATGTACGTCTCGGCGATATGGCGGAGGGTAAAACCGTTTTGATAGGCGAGGGAGCTCTTCCTGTAGGCCAATTTATAAATGCTCTTACAAGTCTTAACTTCGATGGCTTTGTATGTGCATCCTGGAACGATGAAATCAACGATGCGGACATTGTGCTCACTCACTTTGCAAACTATATTGCATCCCTTTCAAGAGACAAAAAGGAGCACGACAAGGTATATTACAACAGAGCAAAGACAGGTACCTTCGTATGGAAAAAGTATGACGTTATCGACTGTACCTTCTCGGATGTGCTTGACACAATGGTGGAAAGGTATCCCGATCAGTATGCATTCAAGTACACAACCCTCGATTATACAAGAACATACGCCCAGTTCCGCCGCGATGTGGATGAATGTGCCGCAGCACTTATTTCTCTCGGCGTAAAGGCAGGAGACCATGTGGCTGTATGGGCAACAAACATTCCCGCCTGGTATATCACCTTCTGGGCAACAACGAAAATCGGTGCCGTATTGGTAACGGTGAACACCGCATACAAAATTCACGAAATTGAATACCTCTTAAAGCAGTCAGACACCCATACTCTGGTTATGATTGACGAGTGTAAGGATATTAATTATAAGGAAATAATGGAGGAGCTTTGCCCCGAGCTTAAGACAATGAAGCCCGGAGATGCACTTTATTCCAAAAATCTGCCCTTCCTTCGTAACATCGTAACGGTAGGCTTCTCTATGCAGGGATGCCTCACCTGGGAGGAAATGTTAAAGCGTTCTCATCTTGTGCCCCGCGAGGAGGTAAGGCGACGTGCATCACTTGTCAAGGCAGACGATGTATGCAATATGCAGTATACCTCCGGTACAACGGGATTTCCCAAGGGTGTAATGCTTACCCACAGAAATATTGTAAATAACGGTAAGATAATAGGTGACAGAATGGATTTATCCACCGCAGACCGTATGATGATTCAGGTGCCTATGTTCCATTGCTTCGGAATGGTGCTTTCAATGACTTCTATGATGACTCACGGCGGAACACTTTGCCCCATGCCTTATTTCTCTCCGAAATCATCCCTTGCCTGTGTAAACGATGAGCATATCACCTGCTTTAACGGTGTACCCACAATGTTTATTGCAATGTTTGCCCATAAGGATTTTGCAAAGACCGACTTTTCATATATGAGAACAGGAATTATGGCAGGCGCAAACTGCCCTGCGGACCTTATGAGACGTGCTGCGGACGAAATGAATATGCGTGAGATTATCTCCGTTTACGGTCAGACCGAGGCATCCCCCGGATGTACGATGGGTGAGGTAAACGAGGATATCGATCACAGAGTTGAAACAGTCGGTTCACCCTTCCCCGGCGTTGAGTGCAAGATAATCGATCCCGAAACAGGGGAGGAATTGCCCGACGGAGAAAGCGGGGAATTTGTGGCACGCGGATTTAATATAATGAAGGGCTATTATAAAATGCCCGAAGCAACCGCACAGACCATTGATAAGGACGGATGGCTTCACTCGGGCGACATCTGCTGCCGCACACCCGACGGATATTTCAAGGTAACCGGCCGTCTTAAGGATATGATAATAAGAGGCGGTGAAAACCTTTACCCCAGAGAAATTGAAGAATTTTATCTTACCAATCCCAAGGTACGGGACGTTCAGGTTGTGGGCGTGCCGGATGAGCGCTACGGTGAGGAGTGCTGCGCGTGGATAATTCTTCATAAGGGCGAGGAGGCAACTGAGGAAGAAATGAAGGAATTCGGTAATGCTTCAATTGCGCGCCATAAGGTGCCCCGCTATTTCATTTTCGTAAAGGAATTCCCCATGAATGCGGCAGGTAAAATATTAAAGTATAAAATGCGTGACGAATCCAAGAAAATTCTTGGTCTTAAGTAAAAAATACGGCAAGGCAAGCCTTGCCGTATTTCGCATTAAAGAATATTTGACGGAAGTGAGATTCTGTGATATACTAAAAATAATTATGAATTTATATTCAGGAGGACACAAATATGGTATCAGAAAAAATGTATGAGCTCGGAAGCAAAAGAAGCGAAATCCGTGAGCTTTTTGAGTATGGATTAAAAAGAAAGGCAGAAATCGGAGCAGATAATGTTTTCGATTTCAGCTTGGGGAACCCCAGCGTTCCCGCACCCGAATGTGTAAAGGAAGCGCTCGCTGATTTAGTTCTTAACACCGATCCCGTGGCGCTTCACGGCTACACCTCTGCCCAGGGTGCGCCAGATGTAAGAAAAAGCTGTGCAGACTATGTAAATAAAACCTTTGGCACAAGCTATACCGGGGACAATTTCTATATGACGGTCGGCGCGGCGGCATCCCTTACAATTTCCCTTTCCGCAATATCGGAGGAGGGAAGCGAGGTTATCGTTCTTGCGCCCTTTTTCCCCGAATACACCGTATTCATTAAGCAGGCGGGAATGACTCCCGTAACAGTAAAGTGCCGCGAAGAGGACTTTCAGATTGACTTTGATGCACTTAAGTGTGCAATAGGAGAAAAAACAAAGGCGATAATCATAAATTCGCCCAACAATCCTTCCGGCGTTGTATTCTCCGAGGAAACAATAAAGCAGCTTGCCGAAGTTATGAAAGAAGCGGAAACGAAATATAACAAGGAAATTTACATAATTGCGGACGAGCCCTACCGTGAGCTTGTATACACAGAAGGCGTAACTGTTCCTTTTATTCCTAACTACTACAACAACACAATCGTTTGCTATTCCTT
>JAZSAR010000143.1:0-6492 GCA_045601965.1 Clostridia bacterium | reverse complement strand
GAAACCCAGGCAGAGGGCGGAATCTGCCCCGACTGCGGAAGACCTGTAAAGAAAACCCACGAGGAAGCATATTTCTTCAAAATGAGTAAATATCAGGACCGCCTTATAAAGTACATCGAGGATAATCCCGACTTCATTCAGCCCGAGGCAAGAAAGAAGGAAATGATAAACAACTTCTTAAAGCCCGGTCTTCAGGATTTATGCGTATCAAGAACATCCTTCAAGTGGGGCGTTCCCGTAACCTTTGATGACAAGCACGTTATCTATGTGTGGATTGACGCTCTTTCAAACTATATCACGGCTCTCGGCTATGATACCGAAGGATCAAGCGACCTTTACAAGAAGTACTGGCCTGCAAACGTACACATCATCGGTAAGGACATTTTAAGATTCCACACAATTTACTGGCCCATTATGCTTATGGCGTTAGGTGAGCCTCTGCCCAAGCAGATATTCGGTCATCCCTGGCTTCTTTCCGGCGGCGATAAGATGAGTAAATCCAAGGGCAACGTGCTTTATGCCGACGACCTTGTAAGACACTTTGGCGTTGATGCAATAAGATATTATGTGCTTCGTGAAATGCCCTTCGCAGCAGACGGTACAATTACACTTGAAACCATAATTTCAAGATACAATGCCGATCTTGCAAACACCCTTGGTAACCTTGTAAACAGAACGGTTGCCATGATTAATAAGTATTTCGGCGGAGAAATCACTAATCCCAAGGTGGAGGAAGAGGTTGATCTTGAGCTTATCAGGGAATGCACCGACACGGTTTCTTCAGTTGCGGAAAAGATGAAGACTCTCCGTGTTGCAGATTCACTTGATGCCATCTTCTCCCTTGCAAGAAGAAGCAACAAGTACATCGACGAAACAATGCCCTGGGCGCTTGCCAAGGACGCAGAAAAGAGCGACCGCTTAAAGACTGTTTTATACAATCTTTCAGAGGCAATAAGAGTAATAGGCGTTCTTCTTTCTCCCTTTATGCCCGAAACAGGTAAGAACATCCTTGCTGTGACAGGCGCTGCTGATGCAACATACGAATCTATTCTTTCCTACGATAAGGAAAGAACAGTTAAGGTAGGCGAGGCAAAGCCTCTCTTTGCAAGACTTGACGAAGCTAAAAAGCTTGAAGAAGTAGAAGCCGACCTTTTCAAGCCCGTTGAAGAGGCTAAGGAAGAGGAAAAAGACGAATTTATCACCATTGACGATTTTGATAAAATTAAGCTTAAAACCGCAAAGGTATTAGCTGCGGAAAAGGTTGAAAAGGCAGACAAGCTCTTAAAGCTTACCGTTGAAGTGGGAAGCGAAGTAAGAACCGTTGTATCCGGCATTGCAAAGAGCTATACCCCCGAAGATATGGTTGGAAAGACAGTTATCTTAATTACCAACTTAAAGCCTGCAAAAATCCGCGGAATTGAGTCAAACGGTATGATTCTTGCAACCTGCGACGACGGTGAAATCAACATAATCACAACCCACAAGGAAGGTAAGAGCGGTCTGGAGGTAGGCTGATGATTTTCGACTCTCATGCCCATTATGATTCCCATCAGTTTGATGAGGACAGATTTGACCTTCTTGATAAAATGCCTGAAACCGGAGTTTCCGGCATAGTAAACTGCGGATGCGATATTCCTTCATCAAAAATGAGCCTGGAATTTTCCGATAAGTACGGCTTTGTATACGGTGCCGTCGGTTTTCATCCGGGATGCATTGAAGATTATAAAGAGGGCGACCTTGATATAATAAAGGAGCTTTCGATGCATAAAAAATGCGTTGCCATCGGGGAAGTTGGACTTGACTATCACTACGGCAAGGAGTTTAAGGAAGAACAGAAGTCTCTTTTCATAAAGCAGATACGCCTTGCAAACGAAGTGGGAAAGCCTGTAATAATTCACGAGCGTGAAGCGTTTTCCGACTGCTATGAAATCTTAAAGGCGGAAAAGCCCGAAAAAGGCGTAATGCATTGCTTTTCGGGAAACAAGGAAACCCTTCCTTTAATTCTTTCCCTTGGAATGTATATCGGCGTTGGCGGAACACTTACATTTAAAAACAATGTGAAAACCGTTGAAATGTGCCCGCTGATTCCAAAGGACAGAATTCTGCTTGAAACAGATGCGCCGTATCTTGCGCCCGTACCCTTAAGAGGAAAGCGAAATCACTCCTCTTACATAATTCATGTGGCAGAGCGGGTGGGCGAACTTATGAATCTCACGACAGAAGAGGTTCTTAAGATAACCGAAGAAAACGCAAAAAGACTTTTTGGTATTTAATTTGGAGCGCTGAATTTTCAGCGCTCTTTTTTATGAGAAATCGCAATTTTGTCCAAAATCGCAACATTTTCATATTGACATAGATTTTTATAAAAGGTATACTAAAATAAGAGGTGATGCGCCATGGCAAAAAGACAGATAATTAATATCGTTAATTTTATACGCGACACAGAGCCGAGACTCCCAATGGATTTGATAACGCCTGTTAAAATGCAGATTGAGCTTATGAAAAAGCACAACTTAAAGGGAACATTTCTGCTTCAGTATGATGCTCTTATGGACAAGGTATATCAGGATATGTTAAAAGAGCTTGACTCCTCGCAATTTGAAATAGGTGTGTGGCTTGAAATTGTGGAGCCGCAGGTTAAAAAGGCAGGGCTCACCTGGCGGGGAAGATATTCCTGGGACTGGGCAACGAATGTGGGCTTTTCCGTGGGATATACAAAGGACGAACGGGAAAAGCTTATCGACGTGCTTTTTTCGGATTTTAAAGAAATCTTCGGCTATTATCCCAAGGTTTTAGGCTCCTGGCTTTACGACACCCATACAATAAAATATGCAAACGAAAAGTACGGACTATCTGCAATATGCAACTGCAAGGAGCAGTACGGAACGGACGGATACACCCTTTGGGGCGGCTATTACGGACAGGGATATTACCCCTCTCGAAAAAATGTTTTTCTTCCTGCCGGAAAAAGCGAAAATCAGATTGATGTTCCCCTTTTCAGAATGCTTGGGTCAGACCCGGTATATCAGTTCGACCACGGTATGAGTGTGGATAAAAATGAAAACAGCGTTCAGGGTGTTATCACGCTGGAGCCTGCAGCAACCGAGGCTGGCGGAAACGATTTTTCCTGGATTGACTGGTACTTAAAGGAAAACTTCAACGGTGACTGTCTTTCCTTCGGCTATGCCCAGGCAGGTCAGGAAAACAGCTTTGGCTGGGCGAGAATGGGAAAGGGGCTAACATATCAGTTTGAGCAATTTGAAAAACTTCAGAAGGAAGGAAAAATTTCCGTTGAAACATTGGGCGAAAGCGGAGAATGGTTTAAGAAAACCTATAAAACAACCCCCGCCTCAGCTATAACGGCACACAGTGCCTATGACGATGAGGATAAAAGCTCCGTCTGGTATTCAAGCAAAAACTACCGCATAAATCTTTATTCAGACCACGGAAAATTCAGAATAAGGGACATACATATTTTCTCGGATAAGCTTAATGATCCCTTTATGGATGAGGTTTGCACCACAGAAAAGGCCTGCTATGAGGCACTTCCCTTTATTGACGGTAACCGCTACAGCGGAAACGGAATTCTGGCAGGCGGATATATAGAAGGAATTGAATCCTTTTCCGATATGAGCTTTTCCGACCTTGGTGACGGATGTGCAAAGGTAAGCTACGGAAGTCTTTCTTTTGAGCTTAAAGAAAATTCTTTTAAGATTGAGGGAAATGCTCCCTTCAGCCTTAAAAATATGATTGGAATAGACGGAAATCATAAGCCTTCGGTTTTATCTCTCAATGACAAGGAAGTTACCTTTGAGTACGGTGGAGAAAAATACAGGGTAAAGGCGAAAACAGGTAAGGTTTTGAGTGAAAGCGAATTTTCATCGGAGGGTAATTGCCTTCTGATTGAATTTGAAACAGAAATATAAAGGAGGAATAAAAATGAAAAGGATATTAAGCATTTTTCTTTGCACTTTAATGCTTTTTGCTCTTGCTGTCCCGGCTCTGGCAGCGGATACGGAGCTTCCGATTTCGGGAATTTCCAAATCGGAAAGCATTAAAATCGAAGGCGGTGCCATAAAGGAGCCTGCCCACGGGGGATATTTTGCATTTTCAAATGTAAATATGGACCATAAAAAATCCGTTTGGGTAAAAGCAACTGTAAATGATAAAGGTGCAACAAACTTTGAAACACTGGCGATAGTAATGGACGATCCGAAAAAAGGTGCGGTTTTAGGCTATCTGCCTCTTACAACCGAGGGCGTTGACAGGGTTTATAAGGCTTCCATTACTCAGGAGTCGGGAAATCACGACCTTTATTTCGTGCCTCTTTACGGTGTAGGCGATGACATCACCATAAAGGAAATATGGCTTTCCGAGGATAAGTATTATCACGATACACTTAGTATGCAGGCACCTGACGATGCAATAGTTGACGATTATTCCGACAACTTAAAGGCGGTTGACTCCATGGGACGTGCAGTTGCATCTTATGAAGAGGTGGGCGATGTTAAAACCGACGGCAGACACGTTGGTATTATGTACTGGAACTGGTTTCCGCACGTGGACTCAAAGGTGGCAGCCTATGTAATTCCCGAGGTTATAAAGAAAAATCCCGAAGCAAGGTCCGATTACAACCACGATGCCTGGGATATGAACGGTAAGTTTTACTGGAGCGAGCCTGCCTTGGGCTTTTATGACGGCTACGACTATTTCGTATACCGCCGTCATGCCGAAATGCTTGCATTAGCCGGAGTGGATGCAATATTCTTTGACTATACCAACGGACATAATACAATGATTCCGAGACTGAATGTTGTGGCAGAAGCATTCCGTGATGCAAAGGCTGCGGGAGTTGATATTCCCCGTCTTTCTGCGTATAACTCTATGGGAGGCAGTGGCTCGGACAGCTACAGACAGATGGAATCTTTATACTTTAACTGCTTTATCGAAAATGACTATTCCGACATCTGGTTCTTCTGGGAGGGAAAGCCTCTCCTTGCAAGTAACTCCACTCCCAAGTACGGAAGGGCGTTTGTTGAATCAAATGACTATGTAAAGGATGAAATTTTCCGTGAGGTATCCGATTTCTTTACATACCGCTATCAGGGGCACAGAAATCAGATAACAGCAAACCACATTGATTCCAAAGGTACAGACGAATGGATATGGCTTGAAAACTTCCCGCAGATACTTAGAAATAAAGATCCCGAGACCGGCAGACCTGAGTTTGTAGCCGTAGGCTGCGGCATAAACGAATCTACGGTATGGGGAGTTTCGAGAACGGGAGCTTTTTCCGACCCCTATTGTAAGGGCAGAGGATTTTCCGAGGTATTCGGTGAAGACTATTCTGAAAACGGAGCTAAAATGGCATATTTCTTCCGCGAGCAGGCGGCTCTGGCACTTGATGCCGCACCGGAATTTGTATACTTAAATGGCTGGAACGAATTTACAACCGTAAGAAATGCAGACCATTCCGGTTTGAAAAATGCCTTCATCGACACCTTTGACGATGAAAACAGCCGTGATTTTGAGCCTTCAAAGGGCTTCCTCAAGGATGACTATTATCTCCTTATGACAGACTTCATAAGAAAGTATAAGGGAGTTCGTCCCGTAAGAGTGGCAAGCGGTGCAAAGACCATTGATATAGAAGGTGATGAAACCCAGTGGGATGGCGTTGGACCTGAATTTATCAATGCTACGGGAAGCTATGAGCGAGCAGGCTACACCGCACCCGTTGCATATACAAATACTTTGGTTGACGCAAGTACAAATACAAATAACTTTATAAAAACTGCAAAGGTTTCCTTTGATGCTGAAAAACTTTACTTTACGGCATCAGCAGACAAGGAAATGAAGCAGGGAAACAACTTTATGTATTTATACATAAATGCGGACAGAAATTATGTAACCGGCTTTGAGGGCTATGATTATGTAGTAAATATGGACGGAATCGGTGTGCTTTCCGCATTTACCGGAAACGGAACGGAAACCAAAAAGATAAGTGATGTTACATACAGCATAAAGGATAACCGCATCACGCTTGCACTTTCAAGAAGCGATATAGGTGAAAATGACAAGGTAGACCTTGAATTCAAGTGGACTGACTCTGTGGAAGCAGATGTTATTTCATGGTATGCAAAGGGATCAAGCGCTCCTATGGGAAGATTTAACTATCACTATACCGAAATTCCCGAAACAACTCTTACCGATGAAGAACGTGCAGAAATCGGCAAGGGTGCAATCATAAAGGCGGGAGCACCCACCATGATTGCAGACGGCGGAAAAATGAAGGTTTATGAAAAGGATATAAGAGTTACCGCCTTTGAGTCAAACGGAACTCTTTATGTTCCCGAAAGTGCATTTATAAACATTATGGGAGACGGCAGAACAAAAAGTGTTTATAACTACAAAAACAATATTTTAACCACACGTCACTATAATATGAACGAAGAGTTGACCGATATTACCGACAGCGTATGGGCATACACAACC
>JAZSAR010000142.1:0-5045 GCA_045601965.1 Clostridia bacterium | reverse complement strand
CTCAATGATATTCCGGGCGTTAAAAAGTGTAATCTATACGGAAGCATTGCAAAAGAAACATATGATGAGCTGTCTGATATTGACATAGAAATAGATGTTTCCGGGATGGATAACGGGCTCTTTATGCTTGATATTACAGAGCTTCTTAAGGACAAGCTCGATATTTACTATGCCGATTATGCCCCGAGCCTTGTTCCCGATAAATACATTGTGTCCCTTGCAATCGATAAAGATAACCCCTTTCTTATTCTTGATTTGTGCATTGTTGCAAATCCTCACTGCACTACCGTTACAAAAGAAGATGTAATGAGTAAAAATGAAAAATACACTCATACATTAAAGCTGTTAACGGCAAACCTAAAGCATTATGTGAGAGGGAATGACTGCAGTAAAGACATTTTGAAAATGGCAAAGAAAATTGGAATAGAAGAGGCAGATAGCAAAAACGAAGCAAAGCTACTCAGAGAAACTTTGCACTATCTTGAAAAAAATGCTCCGGGTGAACTTTCGGAATTTATAAGAAACTTAAGAATTACATTTGATAAGCTTGTTAATTAAATCTGACTGAAATTTTTGTAAGGGGAGTTTTTATGAACCTTTATTATGCACCCTTAGAGGGGATAAGCCTTCGGGTATTAAGGCGTGTTCACAGCGAAGTTTTCGGATGCGTTGATGCCTATTTTGCCCCTTTCATAAGCCCGGGAGATCAGGAGCGGGTAAACAGAAAAGGTATGAGGGATATTGCACCCGAGGAAAACAAAGAAGTTAAGCCCAAAATTCAGGTGCTCACAGGATGCTCTGAATCCTTTTTGCGCTTTGCTGAAAACGCAAAAGCACTTGGCTATGATGAAATAAACATAAATATGGGCTGCCCTGTTCAGATGGTTACGAAAAAGAGAAGAGGCTCCGGTATTTTAAGAGAGCCTGACGCATTAGATAATTTCCTTTCTGAAATATTTTCTGTAAGTGATATGAAAATTTCGATAAAGACCAGAATCGGCTTTTATTCGGCGGAGGAGCTTTCGCGTCTTATTGAAATATTCAATAAATATCCGATTTCAGAGCTTACGGTTCACCCAAGAATCCGTGAGCAGTTTTATAAAGGCGAGCCTGACATGGATGCTTTTTCCTATGCATATAATAACTATAAGGGAAGGCTTTGCTATAACGGAGATATATGGAATAAAGAGAACTTTGACGTTATTGAGAAATTATTCCCGAATCTTTCAGGCGTTATGATAGGGCGGGGAGCGGTTAAAAATCCCGCCATCTTCAGAGAAATAAAGGGGGGCAAAGCATTAAGCACAGAGGAACTTTGCACCTTTACCGAAAAAATGGCAAACGGGTGGTATGAGGTATTAAAGTCCGAAACCTACACTCTCTACAAGCTTAAGGAGCTATGGGGCTATATGAGCCTTAATTTTCCCGACGAAAAGAAAATAACAAAGGCAATTAAAAAAGCATCAAAGCCCGATGAGCTTATAGGGCTTACAAAGATGCTACCTAACATAAAGAAAGGCTGATAATATGAACGCGATTGTAATTTACAAAACCAAATACGGAAGCACGAAAACCTATGCCGAGTGGATAGCAGAAGCGCTTTCCTGCGACATTAAAGAGGCAAGGGAAGTAAAGGCAGACGACCTTCTTAAATACGACACAATAATTTACGGAGGCGGACTTTACGCCGAAATAATCAACGGCGTAACCCTCATTACGAAAAATTATGAAAAGCTTAAAGATAAAAAGCTTATCGTTTACACAACGGGAATCACCCCGCCCGACTGCAGAGAGTATTATGACGGCGAAGTAATTGAAAAAAATTTCAAAAACGGGCCCGGTAATATAAAGGTGTATAATTTCCTTGGTAAAATGATTTTAGAGGAGCTTACTCCCGTACACCGTATGGCGATAAAAACCCTTAAAAAGATAATGAGTGCCAAGGAAAACCCCAGAGAAATAGAAAAGCTTTTAATAAAGCTTTGCGACACCTTCGGGGATTTTACGGATAAAGAGGCTATAGGTGACCTTGTAGAATACGCAAAAACGGAGTGATAAAATGAAATTTATATTTGACATGGACGGCACGCTGATTGATTCGATGGATGCATTTGGCGGTGCCATGATAAGGTTTTTAGAGGACAATAACATAGAATATCCTTCCGACATAGTTAAGATAATAACGCCCCTTGGCTTTAAGGGCTCGGCGGAATATTTCCTTACATTGGGAAGCAAAAAGTCCATTCCCGAAATGCTCACGGATTTTACGGAATATATGATAGAGCCCTACACAAAAACAATCCCTGAAAAGGAAGGGGTAACAGAGACACTTTTAAGACTTAAAAAGGAAGGGCATTCGTTAAATGTTTTAACTGCAAGCCCCCACGTTACACTTGACCCTTGTCTTAAAAGGCTGGGACTATATGACCTTTTTGAAAATGTATGGTCCTGCGACGATTTTAATATGACAAAATCTGAACCCGAAATCTACGTTGAGGCGGCAAAGAGGCTTGGTACAACTGTTTCTGAATGCATATTCATTGACGATAATGTAAATGCCGTTAAAACAGCGAAGAAAGCGGGAAT
Organism: Clostridia bacterium; assembly: GCA_045601965.1. Classification (GTDB taxonomy): domain Bacteria; phylum Bacillota; class Clostridia; order CAKSNL01; family HGM11501; genus HGM11501. Next base: position 2,459 of record JAZSAR010000142.1, on the reverse strand, counting down.
GCACGCCTGGGGCATTTACGATAAGTCCTCAGATTCATATGTGGATGAAATGAAAGAAGTTTCGGAAAGGTACATATACTCATTTTCCGAAATATAAGAAAGAGTGTTGCTTATGAAAAGAAAGCTTTACGTTCCGCTTATGAACAAAGCGGTAACTGAAGAAACAAGGGAAACCTATCTTGATATGGTGAAAAAATGCGGAGCAGACACCATATTTCTCGCCAGCGGAGACAGAACGAATTTTTATACAGACGGCGAGGGAACGGCAAATCTTGAATCAAACATAAAATATTTTGAAGATAAGGGTTATGAGGTTGGCGTATGGATAACATCCCTCGGCTACGGAACGCCCATTGCACCTAAATACATCCCTTATATAAAGGACTATACAAAAGTTAAGGGCGTAGAAACTATATGCTACGGTGATGGCTTTTGTCCCGAAGATGAGGCTTATATGGAAAAGTATCTCGCCTGGGTGGACAGGATTGTTAAAAAAGGCGTTAAGCTACTTATGATAGATGATGAGCTTTGCCTTTCTGCAAGACCGGGACTTGGATGCTTCTGCGATGAGCATATAAAGCTTATGGAGGATGCTCTCGGCGAAAGCCTGGCGGGTAAGGACCTTAAGGAACTTTTCTTTACGGGAAAGACAAACCGCTACAGAAAGGTATGGGAAAAAACCGTTGGCGACACGCTCCGCAATTTTGCGAAAAAGGTGCGTGCAAAGGTAGACGAAACGGATAAAAATATTCGTGTGGGCTTTTGTGCAGGCTACACCTCCTGGGACATTGAGGGAGTTGATGCCCTTGAACTTACAAAAATCCTTGCAGGGGACAATGCGCCGTTCCTTCGTTTTACGGGAGCGCCCTACTGGATTTCAAGATGGCTCAACAAGTTTGACGGTCAGAATCTTTCAAGCGTTTGCGAAATGACAAGAATGCAGGAAGCCTGGAGCAGAGGAAGCGGAGTTGAAGTGTTTGCGGAGGCGGATTCATATCCCCGTCCCAGATATATGATTCCCGCAAGCTATCTTGAGTGCTTTGACGCAGCTGTTACCGCAAGCGGCGGTATGGGACAGCTTAAATATATGTTTGACTATTATGCATCACCCGGATATGAAACAGGCTATATGAAGCACCATATTAAAAACAAACCGCTTTATGCATTTTTGGAGGAGCATTTTGCCGATAAAAAGGCATACGGCGTAAAGGTGTATGAAAAGATGCATAAGTTTTCGGATATGACTCTGCCTGAGCGCTATGCAGGGGCGAATATGCTTATGATGCGCTCCCTTTCTCCTGCATCATCAATGCTGGCGTTTTTAGGCGTGCCCACGGTTTATGCCGAGGACAGCGAATGTGCCATTGCCTTCGGAGAAAATGTAAAGGCGATAGAAAAAATGCCAAAGAAGCTTATTCTTGATATAACCGGTGCAAAAATCCTTAAAGAGCAGGGGATTGATACGGGCATTGAAAGCCTGACACCGATGGACGTTCCTACCCATATGATTTGCGGAAAGGAAAGAACTACACTTACCAATCCCTGGGCGGAGTATTATAACATCACTCTTAAGGAAGGTGCAGAGGTTAAATATTACTTTCAAGCGCAGGATGTCACTTTCCCCGGTGCATACACCTATAAAAACGGAGATACTGAATTTTTGGTATTCTCCTTTGACGGATTTATAAATAAGTACGACAGCGGACTTTTTACATCCTACATCCAGGAAAAGACCGTAAAGGATTTCCTTGGAGATGAGTTTTGCTACATAAGAAAAGAGCCTGCGGTTTATCAGATTTGTAAGCGTGACGAAGACGAAACAGCCGTATTTTTTGAAAACCTGTGGGAGGATAGTCTCTTCGATTTTGAAATTGAGCTCGATAGGGAGTATAAAGAAGTTTCCTTCTTCGGCGCAGAGGGAATTCTCTGCGGCAGGAAAATAAAAATAACAACAGAGGTTGCACCCTACGGTATGTTTGCAGTGGTATTAAAGTAAAAAAAGAGTGTTCGCCGAAGCGAACACTCTTTTTATTTTATTATATTTCCCATCATGGCAACAGCCCAGCGGGCAAAAATTATTAACGCGATAATTAAAATAATGTATAAATACATCTTCTTTTTCTTATCCATATTATTTCTCCTTATACAATGCAAAGTTTTCACCGGAGAGCAGGACTTCCTTTCCCTCGGACAAAGCTTTTGGATTATTTCCCACATAGGCGTAAAGGGTTTCTGAATCCGTTTTGCGTTCCATTAATAAGCTTTCGTCATCCTGTGCTATAAAGCGGGTATTGCCAAGTCTTAAAGCATCATATGAGTTTTTAATTTCTGAAAGAACTTTGAAAAATTCAAGTATTTCGGCGTTTTCCCTGCCCCAGGGGTAAAATGCGCGGTTAAAGGGGTCTACAAAGCCCTCCATACCGGCTTCGTCACCGTAGTAGATACAGGGACAACCGGGA
>JAZSAR010000141.1:0-2303 GCA_045601965.1 Clostridia bacterium | reverse complement strand
GCCTCCGACTTCCCCGGAAATTTACCGTCCACGCATTTTTAAGCTTTACTCCCTTATACATTTTGTTTTTAACTGTTCCGATATATTCATTTTCAACCTTATCCGACAAGCGGTTATAGCAGGTGACATCTATTCCCATTTCGCATAATATGGGACAGAGTGTGGTAAGAACGTTTTCTATCCCTCCGCGTCTTGACGGAATAACCTTATGCCCGTTCATGGCAACTTTCATTATTTTCACTCCAAATCCGGTTATCTGCCGGTAGCCGTAAGCATGACTATCGGTGTTTTGAGCATGATTTTTATGTCATTAAGATAAGTTCTTGTCTGTATGTATTCAATATCCATTTCAACCCACTGCTCGAAAGGAATATCATTTCTGTTTTTAGAAATCTGCCAGGTGCAGGTAAGACCGGGGGTAACAAGAAGTCTTAATCTCTGATAGTCGGTATAATACTGAACCTCGCGGGGCAGCGGAGGTCTGGGACCAACCAGAGTCATGTCGCCCTTTAATACGTTGAAAAACTGCATGAGCTCGTCAAGGGAAAGCTTTCTTAAGTATTTGCCCACTCTGGTAATTCTGGGATCGTCCTTAATTTTGAATACGGGGCCGTCCATTTCGTTCTGCTTTGCAAGCTGGTCAATCATCTTATCCGCATTTGCTCTCATGGTTCTGAACTTATACATATAAAATTCTTTTCCGTGGCGACCTACTCTTATCTGCTTATAGAAAGGTCCTGCGGAGGGATCGTCAATTACAATTACAATTGCAATTATAATCATCAAAGGCAGGAAGAAAAGTAAAATAAGCGTTGCGAAAAATATGTCGAAAAGTCTTTTGCTCTTCCAGAAGGTAGCATAGGATTTTTCGATGATTGCCTCCAGCTTCGCCCTTGTTTTTTCGTCCACTTTATTCTGATCGATATAAGGCATTACTTAACACTTCTTTCTTTTATATTCATTGCAGAATCAAATTCTGTTTTTCTTTCTTCTGATAAATAAAAGCTTTCAAAAACTATGTTTTTTTCCTTAGCATCGGATATGCCCTCGGTTAAATATCCGGGATGGAATAAAACCTCAATGTCACACTTCTTTTTTTCAGCAAGGCTGATATATTTTCCGAGCGCTTTCCTAACCCTTTTTTCATCCATTTTTCCTGAGAAAAGTATTCCTAAAAATAAGGCGGTAGGAAAATTTTTTGCCTTGCTTTTATTTAATAGGTATAAAAATTTCAAAAGCCATTGCTTTATAATATTTACCGGGCTGTAGGTGAAATAAAGGGATGGAGTTTTTATAAAGGGGGCAATTGGCTCTGACGGGATTCTCACATATTCGGGACTTAATCCTAAATCCTCCAAAACCTTTGCCATAGCATCAAAAATCGGGGGAATCATATGAGTGTGCTGATGGCTGTCAATTGTGAAGGGGATTTTTTCCGGCAATATATTCATCCAGTATAAAACCTGAGCCTTTATTTCTTTATATGCCTCTTCGCGGAGCTTTTTTCCTTTTAAAAGCCAGAGTGCGAAAAGCCCCGTAAAGGTATTTTTGAATTTTCCGTCTTCTGCGGCAAGGAGCGGTATTTCACAAGGATTTGCCATACACCTTCCTTCCACAAGGTTTAAGTGAAGGGAAAGTCTTATTTTTTTGTTTTCTGATATTTTGCTTAAATCAACTTTATCAAAGTTTGGGAATACGCTGACCTTATTAAGCACGCCTTCATTTACACATTGTCTTATATGTGCTGAAACGCTTTCCGATAAGCCGTAGTCATCGGCACAAAAATATATCATCAGTTTTCACCTTCCGCTGAAAGCTTGATAACTATCGCATCGTCAATTACTGCTACAGAGCCTGCATGAGGCCAGGAATCCATAGCTTTTATTTCTTCTTTTTTAAGAAATTCTTTTTTATCTTCGCCTGCAATAAAGCTGTAGTCTTTTCCGCAATAATCGTTAAGTGCGCTTGTAAGAACGCTCTGGGATACGGTTTCATCATCGGCTCTTAAAATATATCCGTCGGTTATGCCGGTAATATCCGGGGGAAGATTAACGCTGTAGGCTTCGCTTTCTGAAAGGGCACCGATTACAAGAATTTTTTTGCAGGCTTGCGTACCTTCGGTTTCTTCAATGCGGTCTGCTATGCGGATAAGCGTTCCGTAGGATTTTTCATATGCCATCTGCGCCTTGTGATAGCTTACATTGGCAATTACCACCTGATTTGCGATTAATATGAGGGAGACTACCAAAACTATCCAGCATTTTTTGGGGGAAGGTGTGTTACCCCGTTCATATATAATAAGG
>JAZSAR010000140.1:0-9672 GCA_045601965.1 Clostridia bacterium | reverse complement strand
TAAGCCTTTTTGCTACGAACAAACTTCACCACTCGGCGTATCTCATACGCCTTCGGGTGACTTTCGAAAAGTCTGAATACAGACTTTTCTCTATTCAGTTTGTCCGTTCCGAAGCATTTTTCCTATTTCCTCAGAAGAAATGTTAAAACAACAAAAATGACCGCGTTGCGGTCATTTTTTATTTACATATATTTCACAATAACTTACTTGACTTTGCCTCTTTAATATATTATCATTAAATTATAGAGGTGATTTAATTGCAGAATTCAAAAGATTTCACTCATTTGCAGGAGGTAATACTTTCCTTTTTCCAGAAAACGCCCTCAGCCGAAAAGCTAAGGGAATATGCGGAAGGCTACAACAAGCTGATGGCATATTACAGATGTGCCATGATGGAAATTGAAACAAAATTAAATGTATTAAACGAGCAGTTTTCCCTTCAGTATGACAGAAATCCCATTAACAGCATAAAAACAAGGCTTAAAAGCCCCGACAGCATAAAAAACAAATTAACCGGGAAAAATCTTCCCGTCACCCTTTCCTCCATCGAAGAAAATCTGCACGACGTGGCAGGAGTCAGGGTTGTATGTACCTTCCCTCAGGATGTATATACCATAAAGACGGCGCTTCTTTCCCAGGATGACATAACCCTTCTGGAAGAAAAGGATTATATCAAAAATCCCAAGCCCAACGGCTACAGAAGTTTGCATCTGATTATATCAGTCCCCATCTTCCTTCTTCACGAAAAGAGATTTATGAAGGTGGAAATTCAGCTTCGCACCATTGCGATGGATTCCTGGGCTTCCTTGGAGCATCAGCTTAAGTATAAAAAGGACGTGGAATTTACCGAGGAAATGTCGCAAAACCTTCTCCTTTGCGCCCAGATGAGCGCCGAGCTTGATGCAAGAATGGATTTCTTGCGTAACTGCGTCGGCGAAAAAGAAAACATATAAAAATTTGCCCCGACAAATTCTCAACAGTTTGTCGGGGTAACTTTTTCCTATTCGATAAATCATCTTTTGCAAATATCAATTTGTTTGCTCCAGTATGTCAATCAATTCATTCCAATCTGTAATATGTAAATATTCAAAATCAATTTTTAATTTGTTATTCTTATGTGCAAAAGACTTTGTACTATCCTCTGTTGTTCCTTCATATAAAACAGGAAACATTCCAACATTTTTTGAACCTTGCACATCAGCAACTACACTATCACCACAATACCACACTTTATCAGCTGACAATCCTGATTTTTGTAACGCAATATCAAACATAATGCTTTGTGGCTTTCTAAAAATGTAATCACTTGAAGCTAAAACAAATTCAAATTTGTTTCTAGGAAGAAGTCTATCAAACAGTCTTTTCAAGGCATTACCGGAAAAACAATTATTGCTTATTACGCCTGTCCTTATTCCTTTTGAATTAAGATAATCAAGTAGTTTATCGGCGTAAGGCATTATGGCACCTTGTGATATTCCGTTCATAATTATTTCTTCCGCTTTTTCTATTGATACAGACAACGAAATATCCATATATTCCATTGCTAATTTCAAAAAATTATGTTCGTGAATTTCGATTATATCTCCTCGTTCTGCTTTTATTTTTTCAAATAACGCTGTAATGTTTTTATCATACTCCTCAAATGTAATATTGCGTGGATTTCTGCTTATATATGGATAAATTGCCTTGTTTCCATTTGATGTATCAAAATCAGGCTGATATAATAATGTATGTCCATAATCAAAAACAATCATCTCAGGCTTTTTCATTTCAACACCTCTGCAAATTTTGATTTATCGCCCTATTCTTCGGTGTACAATTCATCGCAGTCCCAACGCATCGGGTTTTCGTGAATATATTTTACGGTTTCATCATAATCTTCGCGGCTACGAATTACATGTTCATAAAAAGATGTCTGGAATAATTTTTCTGCCATTCCAACCTTTTTGCATTCTCTCGTTGTCAGCGATTTATACGCACAAATCGCATCCATAATCGTAGGGCGGGGGCTTGCTCCCGCCGCATCTCCATCTAAAACCAAAATAATGTGAATGTGATTTGGCATAATTACATATCTGTCAACCGAAAGACAAGGATAGCGGTCTTTAAGTAATAATAATTGCTCCTCCGCAATCTTTCCAAACGCAGTATACTCGATTCCGTCTGTTTCGGCGGGAGCAAGCCCCCGCCCTACAATGCGAGATAATACACACCGCCTGTTTTGCGTACATATCGTTACAAAATATGCACCGGGAGAGCTATAATCATAATGATCAAGTCGCGGATGCTTCCTTACAGGCAATTCTTTTTTGTTACACATTTTCATCACTCTTCCCATTATGCCGCAAATCGGCAGAGAAAGCCGCAGAGAACTTTTTTTATTTAACAGGTTCAAAATCCGATGCGCCGTGTTTGCATAAGGGGCAGACAAAATCTTCGGGGAGTTCTTCTCCCTCGTAGACATAGCCACAGATTTTGCAGACAAACCCTTTTTTCTTAGCCTCGGGCTTCGGCTTGACATTGGCGTGGTAGTATGCATAGGTCATGGAAGGCTCATCGGAAATAACGTGAGCTTCCGTCACCGAACAGATGAAAAGGCCGTGGGAGCCCATATCGGAAAAATCGTCCACAGAAAGGGAAATAACGGAATTAATGTTATCCCTTAAGCACATAAGTCCGTTTTTCGTTCTCCAGGCGTCAACGCCGGAAAATTTATCCGCATCCTTTCCGCTCTGAAATCCGAAATTTTTGAAAAGAGAAAACGGTGCGCTTTCCGTAAGACAGCAGACATTCATTTTTCCCGTTTCTTTTATTGTGGCAAAAGAATAGTTTGCTTTGTTGATTGAAACGGCAATTTTCAAGGGCTTTTCCGATATTTGAGTAACAGTATTTACGATAAGTCCGTTGTCCTTATTTCCGTCGTTTGTTGTTATCACATATAAGCCGTAGCCTATTTTGAAAAGGGCGGTATTGTCAATTGTTTCCATAAAATTCTCCTTTCAGCCTTTTATGAGTTCTTCTGTTATTACTCTGATATTTTCGTAGATAAATTCAGGCTTGGTTTCGCTTTCCTCAACATCCTTCATCGTGCCTTCGCCGCTTAAAACAAATACGGTGGAAATTCCCGCCGCAACACCGCAGGCAATGTCCGTATAAAGTCTGTCACCGAAAAGGGCTGTTTCTTCTTTACTGTAGCCTGTTTTTTCCATAGCCAAAAGTGCCATCGTAGGTTCGGGTTTACCTATAAAGAGGGGGCTTCTTCCCGTTGCCTTATTGAGCATCCAGCTAACCGAGCCGCAATCGGGCACATAGCCGTACCAGGTGGGGCAAACCCAGTCGGGATTGGTGGCGATATAGTCAACGCCCCTTCCCAACAATATGCAGGCATCCTCTAATTTCTGAAAGGCAAGTTCTGTGTCAAAGCCCATGCAAAGGCAGTCGATGTCGTCTTCAAGCTTGTCTGTTATTGGAAGTCCTGCCGCACGGAGCTGCTCCTTGAACGAAGTTGTTCCGAAGGCGTAAATCTTTTTATAAGTCTTCTTTTTAAGATATAAAATTGTGGCATCGGTCGATGTCAAAAAGTCGTCCGCCGTTGCAGTTATTCCAAGAGATGCCAGCTTCTCTATATATTTATCCACACTTTTTGAAGAATTATTAGTAAGAAAAATATATCTTCCGCCGATTTTCTTTACATATGAAAGAAAATCCAATGTTCCGTCAAAAAGGTCGTTATCAAGATAAATCGTTCCGTCCATATCAAGAAGGAAAAGTTTTTTGTTTTTAAGCTCGCTCATAGTGTTTCTCCTTTAGTCTATTTTTTTTCCACAGCATTTTATTTTCCGAAAATTCAAATCCGATTTTTCCGTCGTCATAAAGATAGGATAAATAGGATTTTACAGTGCTTCCCGAAAGCACATACTGACTTGCGTTAAGCTTCAGGCTGTAGGAATCAAAAAGCTCCTTAAGTATTTCTTCAAAGGTTTTTGCGTCCTTGCATATATCGTATATCTTTTCGGCTATTTCCAGCACCTTGTCACGGTTTATTTTAACCAAGCCCTTTATATCCTCCGTTGCCTCGGCGTGGGACGGTATGAAAAGCTTTCCTTCAAGGCTCTCAAGATAATTAAGTGTTTCCAAAAACGCCTTTACATCATATATAAAGGAAATATGATATTTCGTCACGGTTTCTGCGCCGAAGAGGGAATCCGCCAGAAAATACACGTCATCGTCGGTTTTTATCCCTATCATATCAAAAAAGTGTCCCTTTAAGGAAATCACACTGAGTCCTTCGGGGAGATTCCCCTCAATTGGAGTAACCACCGACTCCTGCGCCAGCAGAAACTTTGTGCGAAGGTCGGAAAAAGGATAACCACCGTATAAGAAAGAGGGTTCCAGGACGGGATGCTCCGTAAAGTCCTTTTCTATTCCCGATGCAAAAACGGGACAGGCCGTTCTTTCCTGAATAAGATGGTTTCCGCCGATATGGTCGGCATTGGAGTGGGTTGAAATTATTCCCGCAACCTTAAGGCCTTCGGCATCAAGTATCTTTAATATCTTCTTTCCCGCATCCTTGTCGTTTCCCGTATCTATTAAGTAAACACTGTCATCCGTCGCTTTGTAAACGCCGATATTAACGGCGTTTTTTATGTAATATGTCTTTTCTCCAACCTTTATAAGCTCCATAATATGCCTCCCAAGAATCTGTTTTTCTAATTCTACCACAAATAAATTAAAAAGTCTACTGCTTATAATAAAAAACCGGCATTTATATTTTTTCTAAATATGCACTGCTATTTTTTCTTTTTTTCGGCAATTAATCCTATTTTCCAAATTAAATCCTGCTTTTTCTCTGCCTTCCATTGACAAAAATCGTTTTACTTGATAAAATAGGATAGATTATTATGTGCAAAGGATGTTTATAATAATGACACTTTCTATAAAAAAACTGATGAGGATGGCACTATGCTTCTTCCTTGTGGAGACCATGTATCTTCATGTCCTTTTTATAGGACCTGCATCTCCTTTAGAAGAAGTATCGCCTGTTGATAATAATTCATTTTTCACCTGGGGCGACAGCTTGCGTTGGGAAACAAAAATATTTACCCAGACTATTAATGATGTAAACACCCTGGTGCTTCCCTCCTCCGCTTCCCCCGAAAACATGGTGCTATACACCAACATTTCAGACCGTGACAGAATAAAAATTGTCGGAAACAAGGGTAAAATGAATTTTCCCAAAGCCGGAGAACCTATAGACCTTACTCAGATTTGCGAAAACGGTGACTATAATCTTAAGTTTATCGTCACACACAACTTTAAAAACTGGGAATACGATTTAAGAGTAGTATTTTCAGAAAATGTTCCCGCCATGTACATTATGAGCGATTATCCCGACTTTAACGGCCGTTATTGGGTAGAGGAAAGCTTTGAAAAGCAAAACAAAGCCACCGGTCATCTTCTTATGCAGGATGCTGACGGTACTTTGACCTTTGACGGCAGATTGTCACAGATAAAAGGCCGCGGAAACAGCACATGGGGCTTTGACAAGAAGCCTTATCAGATAAAGCTTGAGGAAGGCGCTGACTTACTCAATTCCGGAAACAAAGAAAACAAGGATAAAACCTGGGTTCTCCTTGCAAATTATAAGGATACCACACTTATTCACAACAAAATCATCCAGACTCTTACATCCGCCATGGATCCCGGTCCTTATACAGAAAGTATTTTTGTGGATTTGTATTATGATGGTGAATACCGTGGCAATTACCAGCTTTCCGAAAAAGTGGAGGTAGGCAAAGGCAGAGTTGAGATTACTGACCTTGACAAGAAAAACGAAGAAGTTAACGTTAATGTAAACGCAGAAAATCTTACGCCCTTTATTTCAACAACGGCAAACGGTGCATTTTTCACATATACCAACGGACTTAGATCTCCGGAAGATATCAGAGGCGGATATCTCATTGAAATGGACTTTGAAGAGCGTGCTAAGGAAGAGCCCTGCTACTTCCGTACAACAAGAGGTCAATACATAGTTGTAAAAAGTCCCGAGTTTGCAACCCGCGAGGAAATGAATTATATTGCAACCCTTTACCAAAACTATGAAAATGCTGTATTTAACGGCGGAACAGACCCCGCTACCGGAAAACATTATTCGGAATTTGTAGACGCGGACAGTTTGGCTAATTACTATTTGCTAAATGAATTCTCAAAGGCAAGAGACTCCTTCAGAAGCTCCGCATATCTTTATAAAAATACCGAAGACGACAAGCTTTATATGGGCCCTTTGTGGGACTATGACTTAAGTTTCGGTGCAGGAGGTGCTTACAACGTAGCTGATCCTCCTGTCGGTTCGATGGCTCTTTCAACACCCATATGCTCAAACTTAATTAAAATTGACAGCTTTTACAGTCTCGTAAAAAACACTTACATTGAAAAGCTTTATCCCATGATCCAGTCCATCCTTTCGGAAGACGGCGGAACATCGGAGCTTGTCACCGTTTCTGAGCTTGCCGATTACGTCAGTGTATCTGCAGCTCTTGACGCTGAAATATGGCATGACGGAAGAGACTGGGACAAGGAAATAGCCGATCTTCGCTCATTCATTTCAAGAAGAGCAGATGTCCTTAAAGAGGTTTTTGAAACCTATCCTTCAGCTGCACGAATTCCTCAGAATCATTTTCTTGACGTGCTCCCCTCGGCGCCTTACCACGACGATGTCGTTTATGTGCATCTTTACAACCTTATGGAAGATTTGGGATATAATCTTTTCGATCCCGAAACCTATGTAAGACGTGCTCACACCGTAAAGGTTATGTACAATATGGCGTGCCGCGAAGTACCCGTATACAAACAGGTATATACCGACGTTACAATCAATGACTGGTATGCTTACGCTCTTGCATGGGCGACCGATAAAGGCTTGGTAAGAGCTTATCCTCACGGCAAATTCAAACCCGAAACCTATGTTTCCAAGGAAGAAGTTGCCGATATGCTTTATCGTCTCAGCTCAACTCCCGTATCAGACCATACCATACTCCTTAACTACGAGGACTTTAACTGTGTTACAGTGAGTGCAAGAGATGCCATGTCCTGGGCTATAAGTGAAGGGCTGTTTGAATTGTCAGATAATCTTATAGAGCCCCATAAGTTTGTCACCAGAGCAGAACTCGCTTCAATTATCGCAAAATTTTATCCGGATTATCTTGAAGTAAATCCGCTCCCTACACCTGAATCAAACTAATTAAAAGTCCCGCAACTTTGGTTGCGGGACTTTTAATTGTCTCGGCCGGATTTTATTTCATCACTATTTTGAATTTGCTGCCTTCTCCGAGCTTACTTTTTACAGAAATTTCACCGCCGTGAAGCTCTATTATGCTCTTCACCATGGAAAGGCCCAATCCGCTGCTGCCGTATTCATCGTTTCTTACATCATCCACGCGGTAAAACCTTTTCCAGATTTTATCAATATTTTTCTCCGCAATGCCTATTCCATTGTCAGCAACTACTATTTCGGTTAAATCTCCGTTTTTTGATGCCGAAACAGAAACATAGCCGCCTTTTTTTCCATATTTTATTCCGTTACTTAAAAGATTGGTAACAGCGCTTAAAATAAGGGATTCATCCGCATTAATTACCATCCCTTCATCAACATCTGACAAAAGTGAAATTCCTTTTTCCGATGCCGAATTCTTCATACTTTCAAAAGCCACATCAACGATTACGCCAAGGTCAACCTTTTCTTTGTTGATTTTCTGCCTGCGGCTGTCTATCCTTGCAAGAAGCAAAAGTCTTGACACAAGCTTTGAAATCTGCTTAGACTTATCAACTATCGTCACGGCAAGCTCTTTTTCCTTTTCATCCTTTGCAATGTCCAAAAGATACTCCCCTTGTGCCAATATAACACTTATGGGCGTTCTCAGCTCATGGGATGCATCAGAGGTGAACTGCTTTTCCTGAATGATAAGATTTTCGATTTTATCCAGCATATTATTTAAGGTAACAGACAAATGGTTAAGTTCATCCTCTTTAGCATCGGGAGCGATTTCTATCCTGCGGGAAATGTCATTTTTTGCAGTAATATCATTTGCGGTTTTTATAATGTTGTTTACGGGGTTAAATGCCTTTTTCGTGATGTAGTATCCGCCAAGTGCTGTCAACAGCAAAATCACAGGTATTAATATAAGCACAACTATGATTGCAGCCCTTCCCAAAAGCATGGTGGAACTGACCGATTCCACACCTCTTATCCAGAATCCGCCTCTTATTCCGGGAGGGCCGGGAGTCCGTGTATCATAAACGATGAATTCCTTCCCGTCAACCTTTTCTCTTCTTGGAACACCTTCTTCAAAGGGAATGCTTATAACATCATAGTTATACTGTCCCACCAGATATTTCCCGTCATATCCGTGGATTGAAACATTTTTGAACTCTTCCTCGCTTTCAACCAGCTCAAATACATCCCTCTGCCTTTTAGAAAGCTTTTCTGTCACCTGAGTAACCTTAAGAATAACGTTTTTTTCAACGCTGTCTATAGAAAGCTGATAAGAAAGCCCTCCCACCAGCGACAGTACAACAAGAACCAGAACAAACATAAGCGTTGTGTACCATATTGTTATCCTTGTTTTTATCGAAGCGATTTTTTTCATTTTCTAATCTTCCTTTATAACATATCCCACATTTTTTATGGTATGAAGAAGTTTCTTATCAAACTTATCATCAATTTTCTTTCTTAAGTGATGTATATAAACTTTTATAACATCACTGGAGCCTTCATATTCATAATTTCTGATATTGTCCTCTATTTTTTCTTTTGAAACGATAATGCCTTTGTTTCGCATGAGGTACTCAAGCACCGAGTATTCCTTGGATGACAGCTCAATTAAGCTATCACCCCGCTTGACCGTTCTCGTAGTTGTATCAACGAAAAGATCGGCAACTTCAAGTACGCTTCCGGTAACACTATCTTTTATGCGAAGCATAGCTCTTATTCTTGCGCAGAGAATATCAAAAGAAAAGGGTTTTGTAAGATAATCATTAGCTCCGCTGTCCAGCCCCATTATGATATCCTCATCCGAATCCTTTGCCGTAAGCATTAAAACCGGGGTAAGAATTTTCTTTTCCCGTATTTTGTGCAAAACTTCAAAACCGTTTACTTTCGGCATCATAACATCGAGCAATATCCCGTCATAAACGGTATTTTCTATATAATACAGAGCATCTTCCCCATCAAAACAGCTGTCCACCGTGTAACCTGTTTTGGTAAGTCTTTCCGTCAAGGTTTTATTAAGGCTCCTTTCATCCTCTGCAACCAACAGCCTCATAAAATCACCGCCTTTAAGTTTATTATACAATATTTTTCGTAAAATGTAAATATGACGGCTTTGCGAATACGCAAAACCGTCATGTAACTACTGCATTCTTCCGCCTCTTCCAAAGCTCATTCCCGATGTACTTTGTGTTCCGATAACAGTACTTTTTTCTGTAATCTCTGTTTCAAATGTTTCATTTCCTATGGTAATTACATACTTTTCGCCTGTTTTTATATTATTTGATGCAATTAAAACAGACTTAAAATTGCCTTCGGGTGCATACTCATATACAACATTTCCGTTTGCATCTGAAATTGAAATCTGTTCGTTTGCTGTATGCTGATTTTCACAATATACGATAATT
>JAZSAR010000139.1:0-7663 GCA_045601965.1 Clostridia bacterium | reverse complement strand
CTCCGGATAACGCTATACCATAATCGGAATCCAGCGCTTCATATTCTACGAGCCCGTTTTTATATATTTTAAGGGAAGAATCATTTTCAAGATAGACAACCGTTCCAAAGCTATCCACATAACGGTATATGGAATTGGGACTGTAGCCAAAGGCTGTTATAACCTCCTCCGTTATACGTTCTTTCAGAGGATTTATGCTCTTTATCTCCGCCTTTTCGGAAATTGCCGTTGACGCAGAATCCAGCACAAGAAATGAATCAAGCACCGTTTTCATCTTCACCGCATCATCCGGAGATGCAACATCCATATTCATCTGAAGCGCCATTACACAGTTGTTATCCGCCGAAACGCCCGTCACATATCCGGTAAACGCCTCAATGAGTCCCGCTGTTTTTTCGTACACAAGCTCATAGCGCATAACGCTTTCCCTTTCGCTGTCAATCGCCAGAAGCTCAAGGCTATCCTCCCCTGTGGGAAGGATGAAGAAGTCTCTTACCGCAGAAAGAGATGCAAAGCTATCAGAATCTTTCACACCCATAAGCTGACCGTAAAACGCCGGGGGCATAGCAACAGAATAGTTTACATAAGCATACATTACCTGCTGATTCAATACCTGGCGCACATTTTCACGGGTTAAGGCTGTGGTGGCTCTTACCTCAATTTCCCCTTTCAGAAACTTTACGAAAAGTTCCTCAATATCCTCGTAAACCGCATTGTAAATACGGTCGCCGTTATAAAAAACTGCACTTGTGCCCATTCCGTCCGCAATTACGATTTTTCTTGCCTTACCCAAATTTTCGAGAGGCTGAGAATAGTCATCCTCAAAGAAATTCCGTATTATGGGCCAGTTTTTTACATTAGCAAAAAGGCTATAGCCACCCGGCCATAACCTTTCGTCAATCCATGTTATTGATGCTAAGCATATACCCGAGAGTATAAGCACTACAAGAATGAAGCTTTTTATGCGTTCCTTCATAAAATATGCTCCCTGCTTATTTTATCCATCCGTTAATAAGACTCTTTATGCTGTTGAACCAACCAAGAGATACTAAGTTGATTTTGAAAAATACACGCTGAATCTTTGCATTGTCGGCTGTTACTGCCTGAACCGCAAGATTGTTATCTCCGCTTTCAAGCTGAACATTGAAACAAAACAGTCCGCTTGCTCCTACAGTCGCCTGCAGAACCTTTCCTTCAGCATCCTTTTTGGGATAGTAAAGACCGTCTGCACTACTGTATGTAAGAACCGTTACCGTACAGCCGGGATCTGCCACGCCTGATACGGGGTAAACGCTTTTATTACTCTGCGACTGAGCATTCTCAGGTTTTTTGATAACCAGAATGTTTGCGGCATTTCCCATATCCTTATAAGCAATGCCGGATGCAAGGCTGACTGCCGACATGGAGAAAAGCATAAGCATAACCAATAAAACAGATATTAATTTTTTCATTGCCGGCACCTCCTCTTTATATTCTGACAGTAGTATAACATACCAATGTTACAGGACTGTTACACCCGAATTACTTTTGATTAACATCTTAAATCAGGCCCCGAAAGGCAGGATAATTGTTACAGTTGTGCCAATTCCTTCCTCACTTTCAAGCCCTATGCTGCCGCCGTGGGCATCCACAATTTCCTTAGATATTGCAAGGCCCAATCCCGTTCCGCCCATGGCGCGGCTACGCGCTTTATCCACACGGTAAAAGCGTTCAAATATACGAGCCTGATCCTCTTTGGGGATTCCGATACCGTTGTCTTTTACAGAAATAACCGCTATTTCTCCGTCTTTTTTAAGCGAAACTTGTATCCTTCCGCCGTCCTTTGTATATTTAACGGCATTTCCCACAATATTTACTAAAACCTGCTCGATTCTGTCCTTATCGCCCAGAATATTTCCGGCTTCTTTGTCAATATCCCTTTCTATTATCTGTCCATGTTTTGATGCTTCAATAGATACTCTTTCGCATACAGACTCGGCAAGAAGCGCTATATCAAAGGGAAGTTTCTGCATTTCCTTGTTATTATCCAGCTTCGAAAGAGCAAGAAGATCTCTTATAAGACGAGTCATTCTGTCGGTTTCATCATTTATAACATTTAAGAAATGTTCTTCCGTTTCGTCGTGCACCCTGTAATCAAGAAGAGTTTCCGCATAGCTTTTTACAACGGTTATGGGCGTACGAAGCTCGTGGGAAACGTTGGCAACGAATTCACGGCGGGCATCATCTAATTTCTGCTGGCGGGTATAGTCGTGGAACACCGCAACAACACCGTCAATTTTTCCGTTTTTCTGAAGCGGCGCAAGGTATACTCTGAAATGCTTTTCGCCCACAGAAACACTCTGTTCAAAGGGCTCCGTATCAAGATATAAAAACCTGCCCAGATTAATGTCGGTTCCGAGGGTTCCGAAAAATGAGTCAAAATCCCCTATATTCTCCTCGGAAATTTCAAGAAGTTTTGTTGCCGCAGGATTTATATGAATAAGCTTTCCTTCCGAGTCAAATGCTATGACACCGTCGGTCATATACAAAAGCACGGTTTCAACCTTATTTTTCTCTGCTGCCATCTGTATCATACTGGTCTCTAAAGCCTCAGACATATAGTTAAAGTCTTTTGTAAGCTTTCCTATTTCGTCGTCGCCGTTTACCTTTATTTTTCCCGTAAAGTTACCTTCCGCCATGGCAGATGCCGAGCTCTGAAGTCGCTTTAAGGGCCTTATCAGCGTAATGGAAAGCACAAAGCCTAAAAATACCGATATGAAAATTCCGATAACAAGAGCCATGAAAATGTTTTTAAGGATACTTTTCATAACCTCGTACATTTCCACCTTGGAATCTGTTACATAAACGATATATGTAACATCATCGCCGCTCATCAAGGGCACGGCATAATCCATTATATCGCCGTGTTCGGTGATATTTCCGCCCACCTTGCCCGTAAGTGCCGACAGGACATTTTCCGTGATTTCATAATTCTCCGGAAGCGCTCTTCCCGAAAGGGAATAAAGGCATCTTCCGTCATAGCCCGAAAGCACATATAAATCACGGTATGAGTCTATTCCTATTCTTACAGAAAACTTGGAAAGCAGGGAAAGCAAATCCTCGAAAGACGCTTCCGACGCTGCGTTAAGCTCGCTTGTCATGCTTTCGGTAAAGGTGCTCTGGCTCATATCCAAAGTAAACTGTTCATGATAATACCTAGAAATTCCCCTTGCCGAAAAAACAGCAACGAAAATCATAACACTTACCGTCAGCAGGATAAACAGGGTGAGTATTTTCCACTGTATACTTTTAAACATAATTTTTTATTCCTTTGAGAAGTAATAGCCCACTCCGCGGCGTGTCATAATATAACGTGGCTCACCGGGATCGTCCTCGATTTTTTCTCTTAAACGTCTTACCGTAACGTCAACGGTTCGCATATCTCCGTAATATTCATATCCCCATACCTTTTCAAGGAGAGTTTCTCTTGAAAAAATGCGGTTGGGGGATTCGGCAAGATACTTTACAAGTTCAAATTCGCGAAGGGTAAGCTCAATTACCTTTCCCGATTTCCTTAGTTCATAGCTTGCTGTATTTATAGTGATTTCACCAATTTTTATAGAGTTTTCCTCGGTGTCGGGAATGTTTTCTTTGCTCTGAGTTCTTCTTAAGTTAGCCTTGACTCTCGCCATAAGTTCACGAACGGAGAAAGGCTTTGTAACATAGTCATCCGCTCCCAGCTCAAGACCTAAAATCTTATCGATTTCCTCTGTTCTCGCGGTAAGCATAACAATCGGAACCTCGCTCTCGCGGCGGATTTTCTTGCACACCTCAAATCCGTCCATTTTGGGAAGCATAACGTCAAGAAGCACAAGGTCGGGATTTAAGGAAAGCGCAAGACGCGCGCCTTCTTCGCCATCCGTTGCAACAGCAACGGCATAGCCTTCTTTTTCAAGGTTTATCCTTAATATATCGCCGATTGCCACTTCGTCGTCAACTACAAGAATTTTCTTTTTATCCATAAAAATCCCTCCATCCGGATTAATAGCCCAAAGGCTCATTTACTATAATCACCTTAACTCGGTCTTTTATTCTCTGCCTTGCCATAACCGTGTAGCTTGCACAAATTCTGTCATCACTATTGCATCCTGCGCACATTTTTTCATCATTAACGCCCATGCAATAACCCTTTTCGCTGCAGTAGGTTTTCATTGAAAGTCTTTTTACATTTTTTGGCGCCGCAACGGTTTTCACCCTTTTTTCCGCTTCCTTTAAGTTTTCAACAATTTTGTTTACTCCCGCAATAACAATTACGGATTTGGGGCCGAAAAGCATTGCTGCAACTCTGTTTGCATTGCCGTCCACATTATAAAGCTCGCCCTCTTCGGTTAAAGCGTTGGTACTTACAAGATAGGTGTCGGCGAAAAAGCTTTCCTTAAAAACCTTTGTTACCTCTTCCCTTGTAAGCCCATCCTTGTAGCGGTCAAGAAAGTTATAGTCGCCGCTTCTGAGTAAATCAAGCACTCCCATTTCATTAAGTGTTACAGAGCCTCCCACAGAAACGGTTTCGCCTTTTTTCATCAAAGACTTAACTATCGAAAGCGCCTCTTCCTTATTTTCCGCAAAATATGCCGCCATATTATTTTTTCTTAAGTTTTCAAGAGTTTTTTCTATATTCATTTAAGTTCCTCCCATGCCGCATTTACCGTTTCTTCCGGCCTTATCTCGGTACTTTTTCCGCTTTTGCCCAAATATAAAAGATATTCTATGTTTCCGTTTTGCCCGGATATTGGTGAAAAGGTGAGCCCTTTAATCAAAAAGCCCTGCTTTTCTGCAAAATCCATAATATCCGAAAGCACCTTTATATGCACCTTTTTATCCTTTACCACGCCTTTTTTGCCCACATATTCCCTGCCTGCCTCAAACTGGGGCTTTACAAGGCATACGCCCCGGGCTTCAGGTGTTGTGAGCCGTCCTAAATGATAGAGCACCTGGGTAAGGGATATAAAAGACACATCCGCTGAGAAAAAATCCGCCTTATCAGAGATGTTTAAATCCCGGATATCGGTTTTTTCAAGGTTTACTACTCTTAAGTCCGCCTTAAGGCTTTCTGCCAGCTGATCCGAGCCTACATCCACGGCATAAACCTTTGCAGCACCGCTTTTTAACATCTGCTCTGTAAATCCGCCGGTGGATGCTCCCGCATCAAGGCAGACCTTGCCGTAAAGATTTATTGAAAATTCCGTAAGCGCCTTAAAAAGCTTTTTTCCGCCGCGGCCCACCATAGCTTCCTCTTTTTCCGTAAGCAGAACTTCCTCCGTTGTTACATCAAAAGCAGGCTTTTCTGCCGTTTTTCCGTCAACAGTAACTTTTCCTGCCAGAATAAGCTCCTTTGCGTGCTCCCTGCTTCTTGCAAGGGAGGCTTTCACCATGTATAAATCAAGCCTCATTTTTCGCACCCGTTTCTTTTATAATGGCAAGGCACACTGATTCTGCATCCATACCGTACATTTTTGTCAAATCATCGCTCGAGCCGTGTTCAATAAAGGCATCTGGATAGGCAATAATTCTGCCCTTCGCCTTTAATTCCGAGAATATTCCTTCGCCCATACCGCCTTTTTTAATGTTGGCTTCCAGCGTTATGAGCCGTCCTGTTTTCATAACCGATTTTTCAATTTCTTCAAGAGGTGTAGGATATACAGTGGAAAGCTTTATAACCTCCACACTTACACCAGCATCTTTTGCCATAGCTGCTGCTTTAAGGGCAGTATTCAGCATCATACCTTCGCAGGCAAGGGTTATGTCGCATCCTTCTTTCACAACTTCTGCCTTTTTAAAAGCAAAGCCCGAAAAGCCTGCCTCTAAATCCTTTCCCTTGGGATAGCGAATGGCAATGGGGCCATCATGCTCCTCTACGGCATAGCGGAGAGCTGATGCCAGCTCCGCAAAGGATGACGGTGACAAAACCGCCATACCAGGAATGTTTCCCAGATAGGATAAATCGTAAATTCCCTGATGGGTTTTTCCGTCCGCTCCGGGAATGCCTGCCCTGTCAAGACAGAAAACCACATGAAGATTGTTCATGGCAACATCGTGCCATATTTCATCATATGCCCTTTGCATAAAGGTGGAATAGGTGGCAACCACCGGTATAAAACCCTCTTTTGCAAGGCCTGCGGCAAAGGTTACGGCGTGCTCCTCCGCAATTCCGCAGTCGAAAAATCTTTCAGGAAAGCTTTCCGCAAAGCCCGAAAGTCCACAGCCCTTGGTCATTGCCGGGCAGACTGTGACAAGACGGTTATTTTTCATGGCAAGGAGGCAAAGCTCCATTCCGAGAGCCCCGGAAAAATCCGACTTTATGCTGTGGGTTGTTCCCTTATCCACTTCAAAGTGAGATACGCCGTGAAATCTGGACGGCTCACCCTCCGCATGGGAATAGCCCTTGCCCTTTACCGTTTTTACATGGAGCATAACGGGACCTTCCACATTTTTCGCACGTTTTATATAAAATTCCAGTTTTCTTAAATCATGTCCGTCCACCGGGCCTAAATATTTTATACCTAAATTTTCCGTAAAGGCATTGGGCATCATAAGGGTTTTTATACCTTCCTTAAGATGGCGAAGCCACTTTTCCATCGTGTGTCCTGCGCCCTTGAAGATACCGAGAGCATCCTTAACCTCGCTCTTTGCCCTTCTGTATCTGTGACTGGTGCGGACCTTTGTAAGCATATGTGATACGGCACCTACACTTTTTGAAATAGACATGCCGTTGTCGTTCAATATTATAAGAATGTTTTTCTTTGTGTTTCCGATGTTGTTAAGTGCTTCGTAGCAAAGACCGCCTGTTAAAGAACCGTCACCAATTACGGCAACGGCACAGCCAGCTTCGCCACGCATAAGCTTTGCCGAAGCAATACCGTCCGCCAGAGAAAGGCTTGTTCCGGAGTGGCCTGTGTCAAAAAGGTCGGTCGCATCTTCCTCGCGCCTGGGAAAACCCGACATTCCACCGGTTTTTCTCAAAGTTTCAAACCCCTTCATTCTGCCGGTAAGAATTTTATGGACATAGCTCTGATGTCCTACATCGAAAATAAGACGGTCATCCTTTTTAAAGTCAAAGCATCTGTGCAGCATAACCGTAAGCTCAACTACGCCAAGGTTAGATGCAAGATGCCCGCCTGTTTTGGAAACGCTGTCAATCAAAAAGTCCCTGATTTCGGAAGAAAGCATAGTAAGCCCCTCAAAATCAAGGTCCTTTAATTCGTTATGTGTTAAATTTTCATTTAGAATTTTTCTTTTTCCCATTAGATTTCGCATCCTTCTCAAAAACAGAAAGTGCTTTTGCAACCATAAACACAATGTCGTTGCTTTTGGAAATTGCAATACCTTTTCCGAAGGCCTTTCCTCCGACGGTTAAAGAAGCAACGCAGGCGGTTACGATAATACCGCCCCAGAACGCCATATCTGTGCCTTTCATAAAAAGCATTCCCACGATTACCGCCGTGGTGGAACCCGATACGATACCGCATATGTCACCGATTACATCGTTACATATGTTGGAAACACGCTCCGCATTGCGAAGAAGGGTTATACCCTTTGATGCGCCCTTTACACGGCGGGACGCCATGGAATGAAAGGGTGCTTCTTCGGCGGCTGTTACCGCTGTTCCCACAATATCAAAAAGAAC
>JAZSAR010000138.1:0-13676 GCA_045601965.1 Clostridia bacterium | reverse complement strand
ATTCCATAAACGCCCATGCAGCATCCTTATCCTTTGTATTCTGGAACATGATGCATCCGGCAGAGGATACGTTCTGACCATTGTCGATTGTTCCGTCTTCCTTTCTTGTTCCGGGAACCTTTGTCATATCCCAGAGTCCCTGAATTTCGGGAGCCGCCGCATTAATCATGTTAAACTGTGTATAGGGCTGAATGGATATAGGCATTTCACCGCTTCTGAATCTTGTATAGAAGTTAAATGTAAGCGGGAAGTCATACTTTGTGAAACAGTCAGCAACTGTGATAAATGCTTCCTGAGCCTGGGGGGTTGTAAGACCGGATGCATGCTTATCAGCTGTATAATAGCTACCGCCGTACTGATAAAGAAGAATCTGATACATAGTAGCTGCAGGAACACCAACCTCTAAGTTGTTTCTTCTTATTACGGGAAGAAGTGCAAAGAAGTCATCCCATGTTTCGGGAACACCAAGACCAAGCTGTGCAAGAATGTCCTTTCTGTAGAACATCATATTGAAGGTCTGTGTTTCGGGGATTGCATAATATGCATAATACTTCTTATAGTTACAGGTTGTGCAGATACCTGTTGTGTTAACTGTTGCACAGTTTTCACATGTCCATGTTTCGCCCTCTAAAGCAGCTTCTTCATCCTTATGCTCGTTCATCTGGAATGCAAAAGCTTCGAAGTTCTGATGCTGATATCTTCCGAATACATCGGCAAATCCTCTTACTTCGTATGTATGCTTTTCGCCGTCCTCGTCAACCCATTCGATTGTTTCACCCTTGAAATCGGAAAGGTCAACAAGAGCATTACGGATAGCGTAGTTAACAGGCTGGTCAGCCGCAATCATAAGCGCAACGTCAGGTCCCTTGCCTGCAAGAGTAGCTTCAATCATGTTACCCTGTACAAGCTCAAGCTGCACGTTAATACCGGTGTTGGGAGTAAATTCGTCGTTAACCATGTTGTTGATAATGTTAATCTGGTCACGACCGGTATTTACCCAAACTTTAACCTTTCTTCCTTCTCCGGAAATTGCACCTATAATATCATAGTCTTCAAAGAAGGATGCAAAGAAGGACTTTGTGCCTGCCCAGAATCCCTTGAAGAAACCTGCAGATGCTCTATCAAGTTTAAGGTCTTCGCCGCCTAAAACAAAGTAGTCAATCTTTATAGGCTGCTTCTTGTTATCGATAATCCACTGGCTGATGGAAGCAATATTATTCTTGAAAGATTCAAGAAGCTTATTGAACTCGTCAGGATCTTCAAGAAGTGTATCAAGCTGAAGGATAAAGGTTTCAAGAGTAGCAGTCTGGCTGGAGCCTGTACCTGTTACAGCAAGAATGCTTTCCTTTATATCAGCAAGCTCTTCTCTCGCCCACTGAAGGTCACTCATCAATGTGGGGATGTTTCTGTCATAGTAATAGTCTCTGTACTGGTCGGGAGTGGTGGATGCAAGCATTACTATATCAGAATATACCTTATTAAGTCTGTATACAGCTGTTGTAAGTCTGTCAACGATGGAAGCCATCTCACCCAGGCTTACTGTAAGCTGAAGTTCATGCATACCTTCTTCAAGATATATGTAGTAAGGCTCGCCGTTTTCATCCTGAGGTCTTAAGAACTGCCAGGATGAATCATAACCGAATCTTAAGTATTTCATTTCAGCGAAGGGATATTCGCCATCAATCTTAAGGCTTCTTGTAGCAAACATTCCGACATAGTCGCTCTGCTCAAACTTTATTGCAAGCTGATAAAGACCGGACTGGGGAGCATTGAATGTCCATTTGAGCCAGCTTCTCGCACTTCCCCAGTTAGAGCCGCCGGCAGCATTGATTCTTGTCTTGCTGGTGTGGCTGGGTTCCATCTGAGGATTGTTTCTCTCAGAAAGAGGATAAAGAGAAGAGTGTGAAAACTCATTGGCAGTTTCCGCCTGAATCTTTATCTGGCTTGAAACGGGCTTATAGCCTTTTTCTGCATATTCAGCAGACACTTCCGCATAGCTTCTCGGCTGAACGAACTGTGTAAGTCTTATATCAGACATATAGAAAGGTTCACCAACAGTTTCAATACGGATAGTGTTAACACCCTCGTTAAAGGGGAAATACAGAGGATCGTCAATAAGTCCTGCGGAGTCAACAACCCATTCATTTCTCCACTTTATATCTTTAATCTGCTTGGGACGGAGGTCATTTTCTCTGTCCTGAGCAAAGATTGCAGACTGATTTCCGTTTTCATCAACAACGATTTCGAATCCTGCCGGATCATTTTTAAATCCTCTGAAAGCCTGAATTGTCATAGCTTCATTGTAAGGATACTCTCCGTTTACGGAAACACCGAACTCGATATCATTCTTGATGTCTTCGTGGCTGCGTACCATATAGGCTATATTATAAAGTCCGGCAACAGGTACCGTAACCTCATATTCAACCCACTGTACATCTTCTAAAAATTCCACAACATCATTGACTCCGTCAACAGTTTCTCTCGCGAAAACTCCCTCGGAGCTGTTTGCACTTACAAAGGAAGAAGCTGAAATTAAAATTTCCTCCTCAGGTTTAACTACGTCAGTATGCTTTTCCATAAAAGAAGCATACACATTGTTTCTGTCGTAGTCAAAATCAAGTGCCTCAAATGTAGTGCTTGCGCTGGCATGAACGTCCTGCGGCACCATTGCGGTAAATCCCGTTGCCGCAACGAGCATAGCAAGTAATACTGCCGTAACTTTTCTTGCCGTCATTTTAAAACCTCCTGTACGTTTATAGTATTGCGCAGCCTGCCTGTAAACCTCTCAAAACAGCCAACTTTGCCAAAAATTGGTAATTTTGTGAGTATTTTACAAGCGTAAAAAGGCGTATATCATATTATACACCATATTGCACAAAAAATCAACACAAATTTTAGCAAAATTTAATTTTTTTTTGTTGTTTATTCTAAATAACACGGTATGTCTTTGCACAAATTCAACAAATTAGTTTTTTACAATACCGAAATTTGTAAACTTTTTATTATTTATCAAAATTCTCTTGAAAAACAACCGCATATTTGTTATAATACAGACATCTATGTTTATAACAGAAAGGAACTTTATATATGGAAAAGAAAAAAACTTCAATCGGTGGCAGCGCTCTGATGGAAGGCATTATGATGCGCGGTCCTTCAAAAATGGCAATGGCTGTAAGAAAGAGCGACGGCGAAATCGAGTTAAACGTGTCTGATACAAAAATCAACAAAAGCATTTTTAAGAAAATTCCCATAATCCGCGGCATGGTATCCTTTGTTGAATCCATGGTTACAAGCATGAAAGCTTTGATGTGGAGTGCGGAGTTTGTAGACATTGAAGGCGAAGAAGAAAAGGAATCCAAATTTGAAAAATGGCTTTCCCGTAAATTCGGTGATAAACTTAAGGATGTTGTTATCTATTTTTCGGTTGTTCTTGCAATTTTAATGAGCATCGGTCTTTTCTTCCTCATCCCAATGCTTATAGGCGAATGGGTTACTTCTATAAGTACAAATCTCAAGTTCTCCCCTGATACTATAAGAAGCGTAACAGAAAGCGTATCAAGAATAATCATTTTCGTAGGATACCTTCTTCTATGCACACTTCAGAGTGATGTAAAGCGTGTATTTATGTATCACGGTGCAGAGCACAAAACCATCGCCTGCTACGAAAAAGGATTACCTCTTACCGTTGAAAACTGCAGAGAGCAGTGTCGTCTCCACCCCAGATGCGGAACCAGCTTCTTAGTATTCGTACTTATAATCAGCATACTGGTATTCATTTTCGTAAGAGTAGGCTTTGGCTGGCAGAGAATTTTAATCAAGCTTTTATGTCTTCCCCTTATCGCCGGGGTCTCCTTTGAAATTATAAAATGGGCGGGCAGAAGCGAAAATCCCGTGGTTAAGCTTTTAAGCAAACCCGGCCTCTGGCTTCAGAAAATAACAACCAAAGAGCCTGACGATTCCATGATAGAAGTGGCTATCAAGGCTATGACAGCAGTTTTGCCCGAAGAAGGAGAAAGCGACAAATGGTAATAAAAGAAGCTTTGATGTTCGGTTCTTCTTTTTTATCACCGGTCAGCGAAACGCCGGGACTTGACTCAAAAATACTATTGGAAAAAGCCTGTAATTGTGACAGGCTTTTTCTTTTAAGAAACAGAGATGAAGAAGTCCCGAAAGAAGCACTAACTATATATAAAACCTTTCTTGAAAGAAGAAAAAAAGAAGAGCCGATAGCGTACATCACCAACGAAAAGGAATTTATGGGGCTTTCATTCTATGTTGACGAAAATGTTCTCATCCCCCGCCCCGACACGGAGATTTTAGCAGAATATGCAATCAGCAATTGTCACGGAAAAATTCTCGATATAGGCACAGGAAGCGGCGCCCTTGCCGTAAGTATCGGTAAATATTTAAATGATGCATCAGTGTCCGCCTGTGATATAAGCGACAAAGCATTAATGGTTGCAAAGAAAAATGCAATATCAAACGATGTTAATGTGAACTTTTTCCATATCGATATATTAAACGATAACATATCCGGAACGTACGATGCCATAGTTTCAAATCCGCCTTATATAAGAAGCGATGTGGTTTTAACTCTCGGAAACAATGTGAAAGATTATGAACCCAAAGGAGCTCTTGACGGTGGAAGTGACGGTCTCATCTTTTACCGCATAATAACCGAAAAAGCATATTCTGCCTTGAATAACAACGGAATTCTTGCTTATGAAATAGGTTTTGATCAGGCAAAGGAAGTTTCAGAAATAATGACACCTTACTTTACCGATATCAAAGTTCTTAAGGATTTATCCGGAAACGACAGAGTGGTTACAGGAATAAAAAAATAAGTCATGCGATGCATGACTTATTTTTTATTTCTGCTGCTAATCTCTTGCAATAATCGCAAGAAGCACACCTTTCTCTGATGTGACTTTCGCCCTATCTTCTGTAATTATATTACTTACGGTAAGGGTTTCTCCGATTTTAACATCTGTATTTACGAGTGGATAGTAAAAACCTTCAAGAGTAACATTTGTTACTACGCTGTCAAGGGGCAAAAACGAAACCGTATCGCCCTTACGTCCTTTGATTTCACAGCTTCCGATGAAGGCAAACATCTCATTATGAGCGTCTTTAAGGATAATCTCCCTGCCTTTGCTCACATACTTTTTAAGCAGGCAGGCATTTGCCATAGAATGGTCAAACCTTGTTCCGATTCCGCCTATTACCGTGATACTTTCATATCCCATTTCGAGAGCTTTTTCAATAGCCGCCTCGGTATCGGTAAAATCCTTTTCCACATTAAGCCTTATCTTTTCAATATGGCTGACCTGCGCCTTGACAGAATCCATATCACCGATAAAAATATCAGGCGTAAGTCCCAGACTAAGCGCCCTGTCATATCCCCCGTCAGCTGCTATTACAAGGTCATATTTATCTTCTATACTTATGCCTTCGGTGTTACCTGCCGCAACAATCAGAGCTTTTTTCATTTAACTTCACAGCTTTTCATTTTATCAATTTCTTCCTTTGCGGAAGGCGCATTAAAAATTGCAGAGCCTGCAACAATCACATTTGCTCCTGCCTCAACAACCACGGATACATTCGCTGCGCTTATTCCGCCGTCTACCTGAATATCAATATCTCTGTCCCCGATAATTTCTTTTACCCTGCGGACTTTTGCCACAGTTTCAGGAATAAACTTCTGTCCTCCGAATCCCGGATTTACGGTCATAACAAGCACCATATCAGTTTCTTCAAGAACATACTTTATAACCGACTCATCAGTTCCGGGATTTAGGGCAACACCTGCCTTTAATCCCAGAGCCTTTATGCTCTGAAGTGTTCTGTGAAGATGACGTGTTGCTTCCGCATGAACTGTTATAATGTCCGCTCCCGCCTTCTTGAATTCCTCTATGTAACGCTCCGGCGCATCAATCATAAGATGCACATCAAAAGGTTTGTCGGTGCATTTTCTTATTGCCGATATTACGGGGAGTCCGAAAGAAATGTTGGGCACAAAGCAACCGTCCATAACATCAATATGGATAAGGTCTGCTCCTGCCTCATCAATTTTTTTAATTTCCTTTTCAAGATTTGCAAAATCAGACGCTAAAATTGAAGGGGATATTTTTATCATATCTGTCATCCTTTCGGGTTATATTTTTCATACTCTTTCTGTTCTTCAATCATTTTAAGATAACTCTCGTATCTTGATACCGGGATTTCTCCTTTTTCAAGAGCGGCTTTTACACCGCAGTCAGGTTCGTTCCTGTGCGTGCAGTCATTAAATCGGCAATGTCCCATATGAGCTTCAAACTCAGGAAAGCAGGCAGCAATCTCAATATCCGTAACCTCAAATGAACTGAATCCCGGCGTATCCAGTACATAACCGCCGTAAGAAAGAGGAAGCAATTCCGCATGGCGTGTAGTATGCTTTCCGCGTTCTATTTTTTCGCTCACACTTCCTGTTTTCAGTGAAAACTCTTCTCCAAATGAATTAAGAAGCGTGGATTTTCCTACACCCGATGCCCCGGCAAACGCCGTAACCTTGTCCTTTGTAAGTTCTTTAAGTCTTAAAACTCCGCTCTTATCCTCTTTACCTGTCACAATCACCGGAAATCCTGCCGCCTCGTAAATCGAAGCATACTCCGAAGCATCCTGAAGGTCGCTTTTCGTAATTGATATTATTACCCCGATGTTTTTGGAAATCGCCACCGCCGAAAGCTTGTCTACCAGCAAAAGATCGGGCTTGGGACTTTGCACCGCAAAGGTAATTATAAGATTGTCAATATTCGCAACATTTGGGCGGATAAGCATATTCTTTCTCGGCAGTATTTCATTTATCGCCGATGTTTCCTCGTCCACCGGAGCAATATCAACATAGTCTCCTACAAGCGGAGAAAGATAATTCTTCTGTCTGAACTTTCCTCTCACCGAACATTCGTAAAGTTTTCCTCCGGCATTGACTGTATAAAGTCCACCGACACCTTTAGTTATTATTCCGCGCATCAGCCCTGCACTCTCATTTCTTTCATCAATGTATCATCAATCCATAATTCATACGCCATAGGCCCGGACACCCTGACTTCAACAGTCACGCTGTCAAGCGGAGCGTGAATTCCGGAATAAACGTTTTCCCCGTTATCCTTTCTTATCACTTTGACTTCCACAGGTTTTGCTCCGTCCGGTATGCTGAAGGTAAGATGCTCTGTTTTTTTCTTTTCTTCGTCGTTTTCTCCTTCAAGTTCGCTTACAATCCCGCTTATATCTTCTTTTTCTTCAGGAATTGCAACCGTAAGAACAATCACTTCCTCAAGTCGAGCCCTTTCTCCGCCCTCAGGATGCTGCTTTAAGACCGTATCCTTTTCCTTACGGCTTTCTTCAGTTTCTATTTTTATATTTTTGTACCCTGCCTCATCAAGAACCTTTTTTGCATCTCCGACTTTAAAGTTTTCAACTTCAGGAACCTTAGGTCTGACATTTTCCTCACCGATGCTGACATATACGGTAACCGTATCTCCTACCCTTATTACTGTACCGGGAGACGGTGACTGACGGGTGATTCTTCCTTCATCGTACTTTTCGCTCAGATCATCGTCATTTTCTTCCTCGACCATACATATCAATCCGGCATCCCTTATCTTTGCTTTTACATCTTCTAACTTATCGCCTACATAGCTTTCCATTTCAAATTCTTCTTCACCGCGACCGATTATAACGTAAACTTCCTTCGTTCCTGGCAAAAGAAGACCTTCTTCAGGTTCCTGACTTATTATCTTGTCTTTTTCCTCAGGTAAACTGTATACTCTGTTTTTTACTATAACCGAGATTTCACCATCCAGCAACTTAAGCCTTTCTTCAGCTTCTTCAAGCTTAAGTCCGATAATTCCCGGCATCATCGGATCTATATCATCATGCTGCATATATCTGTACGCCAAAACAGAAACCGCAGCTCCCACTCCAAGCAGAAGAGCAAGTGCAATAAGCCATATGCTGCCTTTCTTTTTCTTGACTTTCCTGTCTTTTTTTGATGCTTCTTCGATATCAGCATCATCTATAATATCCATCTGTTTTGTCGAATAAAATGAACCTTCTTCATCATCACTTAACTCAACATCAGAATCGGCAAGCACTCTCATTATATCAGATTCCATGTTCTTTGCAGACAGATAGCGCTGAGACTGCTCCTTGCGCATCGCTTTGAGAATGATATACTCCACCGACGAAGGCAACTCTTCTGCATAGACTGACGGAGGCTCGGGATCTTTCTGAAGATGCTGCATAGCAACTGCCACCGTAGTTTCTGCATCAAAGGGAACCTTTCCGGTAACCATTTCATACAAGCAAACGCCAAGAGAATACAAGTCGCTTCGCTCATCGGTGAAGCCCCCTCTTGCCTGCTCCGGAGAAAGATAATGCGCAGAACCCAGCACTTTGGCACCGATAGTCATTGTCGATGCCGAAGTTGCCCTTGCTATGCCAAAATCCATGACCTTTAACGAGCCGTCCTTTGTAACCATTATATTATGCGGCTTTATATCCCTGTGTATTATCTTTCTTGCATGAGCATGACTTAAAGCAGAGCAAATCTGAGAAGCAAATTTAAGCGCCACTCTCCAGGGAAGTTTTCCTTTACCTGCAATATAGTCTTTAAGGGTAACTCCTTCAATAAACTCCATTACGATATATCTGAGTCCCTCGTGAACACCAACATCATGTATTGCCACAATATTAGGGTGATTAAGCCCTGCCGCAGACTTTGCTTCTATATCAAATCTTTTTATAAAATCTTCATCCTGTTTGAATTCCGGGCGAAGCACCTTAACCGCAACCTTTCGGTTAAGCAAATTATCATGAGCTTTATACACAATAGCCATTCCGCCTGTGCCTATCTCATTTTCTATTATATATCTGCCACCGAGAATTATTTCTCCCATGTCATACCCTCCATTTTGATGACGCCTGTAACTTTTGTCATCACATATCGAAATCCTGTGCAACAATAACCGTTATATTATCCTTACCGCCTGCTTCATTTGCCGCTGATATAAGCTTTGTTGCCGATTCATCAGGATTATTTTCCTCTGTTATTATTTTTGCAATAAATTCATCGGATAACATATTTGTGAGTCCGTCTGTGCATAAAAGAATCTTGTCATTTTCAGTAATTTCAACTTCCAGATAATCCGGCTCAACACTCTCTCCGACACCGATTGCCCTTGTAATCATATGCTTCATCGGATAATTTTCCGCTTCTTCCTTGGAAAGTTCGCCTTTTTCAATGAGCATCTCCACATAAGAATGGTCACTTGTAATTTTTTTGGCTTTACCGCCCTTTATAACGTAAACTCTGCTGTCTCCAACATGACCAATATAAAGTTTTCCTTCAGAGTATATGCATATATCCATAGTAGTGCCCATTCCGGCTTGTTCGCCGGTCGCCATGGAAAATACTTTCGCATTTGCCGAAGCTATCGCAGATTCTATTTTTTCTTTATAGTCTTTTCCGGGCGCTTTAAGTATCGGCACCGCCGTATCGACTGCCGTTTTGCTTGCAACTTCGCCTGCATTATGTCCGCCCATACCGTCTGCTACAATCAAGATATTCTCTTTTGCGTAAACATAATCCTCATTATTTTCACGTATCTTGCCAATATCTGTTTTTGCTGAGTAAAACACAAGCTATTCCCCCTTTACGACGGATTTTTTCAGCTGACCGCATGAAGCGCTTATATCCTTACCGAGCTCCCTCCTTACGGTCGCCGTTACATTGTATTTTTCCAGAACTTTTATAAACTCATATTTATTTTTTCCGCGTGTAAACTTTTTACCTTCAACCGGATTAACTTCGATAAGATTAACATGGCAGAGCCTGCCTTTAAGGAGCCTTCCCAGTCTTTCTGCTTCCTCAATGCTGTCATTGACTCCGCTTATAAGTGCATATTCGTAGCTTCCCCGTCTTCCGGTTTTATCTGAATAAGCATCCATCAAAGAAATCAGTTCTTTTATGGTTGTAGCTTTAGCAGCAGGCATTATTTTTCTTCTGGCTTCATCTGTCGATGCATGAAGCGAAAGTGCCAGCGTTATCGGAATATTTTCCTCTGTAAGCCTTTTTATACCGGATGTAAGACCGCAGGTTGAAATAGTTATATGGCGAAAGCCTATATTAAGCCCGTCCTGGTTATTTATTGCCTTAAGTGCCCCTATCACATTGTCGTAGTTATCCATAGGCTCGCCTATTCCCATCAATACCACATTGGATATTCTGACGTTTGCATCCATGGATACAGCCCTTATCTGCCCCTCTATCTCCGACGGGGTTAAGTTCCTTATAAGTCCGTCGACTGTGGATGCACAAAAAGCGCACCCCATACGGCAACCAACCTGAGTTGATATGCATATGCTCTTTCCGTGTTCATAACTCATTAAAACCGTTTCCACAATATTTCCGTCAGAAAGGCGGATTAAGTATTTTACGGTTTCGTCAAGCTTTGATGAAAACTTCATATAAACCTCAGGAAAAAACAGTTCATATTCCGATTTAAGCTTATCTCTTAAACTGAGCGGAAGGTCTGTCATTTTATCTATATCTGTCTCTCCGCGCCTTATCCATTTATAAAGCTGTTTCGCTTTATAACCCTGAATATTAAGTTCTTTCGCCATTTCTTCAACTGTCATATCGGCAAGATTCATTCCGCCCACCTCTTTTCATTTATTTCTTTTTCATGCGGCAGATAAATGCTCCATCCGTTTTATCTGTATCGGGATACCAGGTCTTATACCCTTCTTTGCCGCCGGGAAAGGGCATGAGTTCAAAGTCCTCATTTTCTTTAAGAAATTTTTTTATAACTTCTTCGTTTTCCCTTCCGTCTATGGAGCAGGTGCTGTATACCAAAATTCCGCCGCTCTTAAGGCAAAGGCTCTGACTTTTAAGTATTTCAAACTGTAGGTCAGAAAATTCTTCATCTTCTGTTCTGTTCCATTTAATATCAGGCCGCCTTCTTATGATACCTGTTCCTGAGCATGGCACGTCCAGAAGCACTCTGTCACATTTCCCTAAAAGTGCTTCATTTACCTTAGATGCATCATGAATGGCGCATTTTATTATATCTATAGACAACCTTTTTGCTGTATCTTCAATAAGCTTAAGCTTATGCTCATAAATATCAAAGGCGTAAACTTCACCTTTGTTCTCCATAAGCTGTGCAATATAAGTGGTTTTTCCGCCTGGCGCCGCGCAAGCGTCAATCACAGTCATTTCCGGAGATAATTCCAAAAGCTCCGCCGTTTTTTCAAAAGGCTTTGCCTGTACGGTAAAAAGCCCCTCGTTAAAACCTTCGATTTCTGAAACCGAGCCGCTGTTTTTCAGAGTTATCATGTTTCCGTCTTTTGAAAGAGCATTATCTCCAAGTTTTTCAAAAAGCTCGTCGGCTGTTATTTTCAAGGTATTAACCCTTATAACGGTTTCGGCTTTTTCGTTTCCTGCAGAAAGGAGACTTTCTGTCCGCTCCTCTCCAAAATCTTTCAAAAAGCGCTTTACCATCCATAAGGGATAAGAATATTTACATGAAAGATATTCACATTTTTCTTCTGGTAGAGCTACCTCTCCCCCTCTTTGAGCGTTTCTTAAAACGGCATTCACAAAGCCTGAGCTTGACTTATGCCCGTATCTTTTCGCCAGAGTAACACTTTCGTTAACCGCCGCAGAAGCAGGCACCTTATCCATAAAGAAAATCTGATAAAGCCCCATTCTTAAAATGTTTTTTATAAGCACCGAAATTTTTTTAATCTTGATTTTTGAATACTTTGTAATTATATAGTCAAGGTACGTTCTGTTTCTGATCGTGCCTCTTACTATTTCGTTTAAAAACGAAGCATCGCGCCCGGTTATTTTTTCATTTCTGCACTTTTCGTCAATCAGAAGATTCATATACGCGCCGTTTTCATCAATATCGGCTAAAATCAAAAGTGCAGTCTGCCTTATTTTATCCATATATTACGCCTCTTCGGTATACTTATCAAAGCGTTTGCCTACTTCTATGCTGTGGCCTCTCAAGTAGTCCGATGCATTCATTTCCTTACCGCCTTCAGCCTGAAGTCTTACTATCTTAACGGCACCGCTTACAGCGGCAACAACAAGTCCGCTTTTAGGATCAGATGCCAAAACCTCCCCCGGCTTTCCACTTTTATCTGAAAGCTCCGTCTCCGTAATTTTATACTTAGCTCCTTCAAAATAAGAATATGCCGCAGGCCAGGGATAAGTGCCGCGCACCAGATTATGAATGGTAAGAGCATCCTTTTCCCAGTCTATATGCCCTGTTTTTGACGTAAGGACAGATGCATAGTTACTCTCTTCCTCATTCTGCTTTTCGCGTTCTGCCTTTCCCTCTGCTATAAGTTCTATTGTCTCAAGCAAAGCTTCTGTTCCAAGCTTTTCAAGCTTCCCGAAAAGTGTTGTCTGATTATCTTTTATATCTATTTCACACTTTTTCTTAAGAATCATATCGCCGGTGTCAAGCCCCTTATCCATATACATAACGGTTATTCCCGTTTCTTTCTCTCCGTCAATTATAGCAGACTGAACGGGTGATGCTCCCCTGTATTTAGGAAGCAGAGATCCATGGACATTTATACAGCCGTATTTGGGATAATCAAGGACGTATCCCGGCAAAATCCTTCCGTATGCCACAACAACGATAAGTTCGGGATTATACTTATCAAGCACATCGGCAATCGCTCCGTCCTTAAGGCTCTCCGGCTGATACACAGGTATATTATGTTCGAGTGCGCACTCCTTTACGGGAGGTGCCGTAAGTATCTTTTTACGTCCAACCGGCTTATCTGCACGGCAAAGCACGAAGGAAACCTCATGTCCTCCGTTTATAAGTGCTTCAAGATGAGCCTTTGCAAAATCGGGGGTTCCCATAAAGCCAATACGCATAATACCCTTCCTTTCTTACTCCTCGTCAGGATCTATAAATTCCTCAACCTTTTCTATAAAGGCATGACCGTCAAGATGCTCAAGCTCGTGACAGAACGCCCTTGCAAGAAGCTCTTTTCCTTCCAGTACCTGCTCGTTTCCGAATCTGTCAAGTGCCTTTACTTTTACATAATTAGGTCTTGTAACTATTCCCCACTGCCCAGGAAAACTAAGACAACCTTCCGTTCCTGACTGACTATCCTTCGTTTCAACAATGACAGGGTTTATAAGTTCTATAATTCCATCCCCAACATCGATTACAACAACTCTTTTAAGAATTCCCACCTGCACTGCAGCAAGGCCTACGCCGTTTGCCGCATACATGGTATCCGCCATATCGTCAAGAAGGGTGTGAAGTCTTTCGTCAAAATCCGTTATTTCCCTTGACTTTTTGTATAACACCTCATCAGGTGCTTTTCTTATTTCTCTTATAGCCATAAATCCTCCTAAAGCATACTTCCGGGATTTATCTCAAGGCTGAATCTCACATTTTTATCCTTGTGCCTTAAATAAATCTCCTTAAAAAGCATTCTTATTTCATCATCTGCAATAATTTTCATCCAGTATCTCCATCTGTAGCGCCCCTTAATTCTTGAAAGAGGAGCCGGAGATGAAGCATAGTTCGTATAATTTATATCACCTAAAACAGCCACTGTCAACTTTTCAGACTCCCGGCAGGCTTTTTCGCAAAGCTTAT